>URRG01000178.1 GCA_900550095.1 uncultured Oscillospiraceae bacterium | reverse complement strand
GAGCGCCACCTTGCCAAGGTGGAGGTAGCGAGTTCGAGCCTCGTCGTTCGCTCCAGACCCTTACTGATATCGGTAAGGGTCTTCGTTTTGTATGAAGATAAATAGTGCGAAATTCTGCAGAAAGGAGCAGAGCGTGCGGTTAGGAGAAATAGGGCTTCTAACCAATGATATGCCCCGGGCGGCGAGATTCTATTAAGCTTTTGCTAAGAATGGACAGTAGAACTGTTTATGAGTTGCTTGTAAGAAAGAAGTCTATACCGGCTATTATTGAATGAAGGCAGTGTAAAGAACAGCCGGAATGAAAATATGTGCCCCATATTTGCAGTAAAGGATGCGGATACAGAATATTTATGCCTTTTGAAAAGGCTCTTTCATTTGAAAGAATCCCAAATGTGCCTTTGGGAAGCGGGAAGCATGTGCGTGTTGGAACCGGGTGCAGACCGGATATGCCTGCGCTGCTTTTCCGCATGCGTTCAGGGTTAAATAGGAGGTTTGATTTTTCGACAGGATGAACAGAGTTTTTGCGTAAAGAGAGATTATATTTTCAAAGGGAATCCTCTTGCGGCTGTTTTTTTCTCTTTCCGCCTGTGATATAATAAATACGTTTTGTGTATTTCATTATTACGATGGTAAAAGAAGAGGTTTTTAGAATGGATGTCAGAGAAGATTTACGGAATATCGCTATAATCGCTCACGTCGACCATGGGAAAACCACGCTGGTGGATCAGCTTCTGCGGCAGAGCGGTATCTTCCGCGCCAATGAGGCTGTGGCCGAACGCGTCATGGACAGCAACGACCTGGAGCGTGAGCGCGGGATCACGATCCTTTCCAAAAATACAGCTGTTATGTATAACGGGACAAAGATCAATATAGTGGATACCCCCGGCCATGCGGATTTCGGCGGCGAGGTAGAGCGCATTCTGATGATGGTGGACGGCGTTCTTCTTCTGGTGGACGCCTTTGAAGGCTGCATGCCTCAGACCCGTTTCGTTTTGAAGAAGGCATTGGGGCTTGGCAAACGGCCCGTTGTGGTGGTCAACAAGATCGACAGGCCCGGCGCCAGACCTCTGGAAGTAGTGGACGAGGTTCTCGACCTGTTCATCGAGCTCGGCGCGGATGAAGACCAGCTGGAATTCCCCGTGGTCTATGCTTCCGGAAGAGACGGCTACGCGAGCCTTGATCCCAATGAGTCCGGGGAGGATATGAAGCCGCTGTTTGACGCGATCATCAAGCAGGTGCCTGCTCCCAAGGGAGACATGGAAGGCCCCGCACAGATCCTCTTTTCCAATATCGACTATGACGATTATGTAGGGCGCATCGGTATCGGGCGCGTGGAGCGCGGCCGTGTAAAGGACGGGCAGAATATGGTCCTCTGCTGCAGGGACGGTTCCACAAAGAATGTGAAGATCGCCAAGCTTTACCAGTTTGAAGGGCTCCGCCGCCGCGAGGTGGAGGGCGCTGCGCTGGGGGATATCGTGGCGGTTTCCGGCTTCACCGATCTGAATATCGGCGAGACGGCCTGTGACCCTTCCTGTGTGGAACCCCTCCCCTTTGTGAAGATCGACGAGCCCACTGTTTCCATGATGTTTATGGTCAACAACAGTCCCTTTGCGGGCCGGGAGGGCAAATTTGTCACCAGCCGCAACCTGCGGGACCGCCTCTTCAAG
Organism: uncultured Oscillospiraceae bacterium; assembly: GCA_900550095.1. Classification (GTDB taxonomy): domain Bacteria; phylum Bacillota; class Clostridia; order Oscillospirales; family Acutalibacteraceae; genus UMGS1264. The sequence continues at coordinate 3,804 of URRG01000178.1, read as the reverse complement.
GAGGTGGAAACCAATGTGGCCATGCGGGTGGAAGAGACAGATTCCCCGGATACCTTCAAGGTTTCCGGCAGAGGAGAACTGCATCTTTCCATCCTAATCGAGCAGATGCGGCGGCAGAATTATGAATTCCAGGTTTCCAGCCCGCAGGTGATCTATAAGGAAGTAGACGGCAAAAGATACGAGCCCATAGAGCTTCTGATGATCGAGGTGCCCGACAACTATGTGGGCGCCGTTATGGAAAAACTGGGAAGCCGGAAGGCGGAGCTGCAGAATATGGGTTCCCGGGATACGGGCGTGACGCATCTGGAATTCAAGATCCCCGCCAGAGGCCTTATGGGATACCGGCAGGAGTTCCTCACCGACACCAACGGGAACGGCATTATGAACAACGTGTTCGATTCCTATGAGCCCTATAAAGGAGATATCCAGGAAAGAGCCCAGGGCAGCCTTGTGGCTCATGAGACGGGAGAAACCACGGGATACGGCCTCTGGTACGCCCAGGATAGAGGCAGGCTCTTCCTCGGGCCCGGCGTGGAGGTTTACGAGGGCATGATCGTCGGCGTAAGCCCCAAAGCGGAGGATATCACCGTCAATGTCTGCAAGAAAAAGCACGTGACCAATACCCGGGCCTCCGGTTCCGACGAGGCTTTGAAGCTGACGCCTCCCACCATCCTGAGCCTGGAACAGTCCCTGGAATTTATCAAGAATGACGAGCTGGTGGAGGTTACTCCCAAGAACATCCGTATGCGCAAGATGGTCCTTTCCAAGGAGCTGCGCATGAAGCAGGCCAGCAAAAAGAAATAACCGTCCCCATAGGAGATAGAGCGCCATGGCTTCAGCCGAATACGTCATACTGGATTTGGAATGGAACGGCACCTACAGCCGCCGCATCAAGGGATTTATCAATGAAATCATAGAATTCGGCGCTGTAAAGGTGGATGAACAGCTGAATATTATCGACACGTACGAAGCCTTGGTCCGTCCTCAGGTCGGGAAGAAGATCAGCGGGAAGATCCGCACTCTCACCAGCATCACGAACGAAGAGCTGGAAGGCGGATTGCAGTTCATGCAGGTTACCAGCCGGTTCCGCAAATGGGTGGGTTCCGCCGTTCTCCTCACCTGGGGCACGTCGGATATCCTTACCCTTATTGAAAACTGCCGCTATTTCTGCGGCAGCCAGCGGATCCCTTTTCTGAGCCGTTACATCGATCTGCAGGCTTATTGCCAGAGCGAACTGGCCTATGACCCCGGCAAGCAGATGGGCCTTACTACTGCGGCGGAGATCCTGGGTATCGATGAAGACGGCTTCGACCATCACCGCGCTTTGGGCGACAGCCTTCTTTCCCTACGATGCCTGCAGAGGCTTTACCATCCGGAACGGCTCCGCTCCTTTATCCAGACGGCGGACGAGGAATTCTATCACAGGATGACCTTTAAAACGGTGATTTTATGCGATCTGAATAACCCTCTCATTCAGCCGGGGGATATGACCTTCAACTGCGACGCCTGCGGAAGGCGGGCCCATCGAATCACTGAATGGCAGCTGAAGAACAAAAGCTACCGGGCAGTGTTCCTTTGCAAGAATTGCCGCAGAAGTTTTTACGGCAGGGTGCAGTTTAAGCTGAAATATGAGGGGCTGATGGTAAAAAAATGTATTATGCCCATACGTCCCCCTGAAAAAGAAGAACCCCGGCAGAAGGAATAGGTGCGCGGGAACGGGCAGAAAGAGTTGAAAAAGCCTGCTGGCAAGCAGGCTTTTTTATATTCGTCCGGATGTTTGTGAATAAATTTCTCAGCTGTTGAAGACAGCGAATGGAAGGTTTATACTATAGAAAATACAGGATTTTGGAGGGGATTTTATGGAGTTTTTTGTGTTGCTGCTAGAGCTTGCTGGTATTGCGATATGGGGCTCGATTTGGGGCGTCGCTACGAATGCTGTTATCCGAAATAAAGGCTATGATGAAAATTGGTTCTGGTGGGGATTCTTCTTTGCTTTTATAGCGGTTCTTGTAGCATTCTCAAAACCGCAGGTAGCCTATGAGGAAGTGTCGTACCGTGAAGCAGAGAGGGCGCGGGAGCAGGAGATGCTCAGCAGCAACGGCTGGAAGTGCAGCAAATGCGGCAGAGTCAATCCAAGCTACACCGGCACTTGCAGCTGTGGGACGTCGAAAATGCAGAGCGAGGCTCTTCTCAGAAGACGCGAGGAAGAAAAGCGGAAGTTTGTGGAGAGCCGGGATGAAATGGAGAATTTGAAAAAAATCAAGGAATATAAGGAGCTTTTGGATTCAGGGATCATCACACAGGAAGAATTTGATAAGAAGAAAACCCAATTATTGAAGTTATAAGAGCAGGAAAACGTCCGCCTTCAATCGAAAGGCGGACGTTTCTTCATCCTTTCGCAGGTAATGGCAGGAGCCGTTCCCTAGGAGAACGGCTATACCATATTCGTTCCATATATGATACAATACCATAGGCGGATATGGAAGCCTGTTAGATGGATAACAGCTGGTTTTTCAAGAACGAAACCGGCTGAATCCATAAGGATACCTTTCTGTATTTTGGAGAATATAGAGAATGCAGATTTTTCGGAACTGAAATGCTGTACGTGAAAGGGTGATTTGTTTTGACAGTTCCTATGGGGAATATGACGTATGAAGAAGTGCGGTCTGTGGGGATTCTGCGGTTTCCGGTTCTGTCCGGGCTTCCTTGGCTCCGCCATGCCTTTTCCACCAGAAAAGGCGGCGTAAGCCCGGAGCCATACGACTCCATGAATTTGAATTTCGGCCGGGGAGATCCGGAGGAGAATGTCCGGCGGAATTTCCGCATTTTCTGTGAGGCGGCCGGCTTTGATCCGGAAAGTCTCACGGCTTCCTCTCAGACCCATTCTACAGAGGTGCGCAGGGTGGGAAAACGGGATGCCGGAAACGGCATCTGGAGGCCGAAGGACAGAACTGGTGTGGATGGTTTGATAACGAACGATCCGGGCGTTACGCTGGTGACGTATTACGCGGACTGCACCCCTTTGTTCCTTGTGGATACGAAGCGTAGGGCAGTCGGCCTGGCCCACTCCGGCTGGCGGGGGACAGCAGCCCGTATGGGAGCCGTAACGGTCCGCCGCATGCGGGAGGAATTCGGAACGGAGCCGCGGGAACTGCTGGCGGCAGTGGGACCTGCCATCGGGCCCTGCTGCTACGAGGTGGATGAGCCGGTAGCCTGGGAATTTGCAGGGATGGCCGATCTGACTCCGGAGGCTTTCCTCACGGAAAAAGACGGCGGAAAATATATGCTGAATCTGTGGGAGGCCAACCGGCGCATTCTGATGTCTGCCGGAATCCCGGAAGACTCCATTTCTGTGGCGGAACTCTGTCCCAAGTGCCACAGCGGGCTTTTGTGGTCGCACAGGGCTACGAAAGGAGTCCGGGGCGGTATGGCGGCCATGCTGAGCATACAGAAGGAGGAAGAGCTGTGAGAATAGAAAGCTGCCGCCTTTGCCCCAGGGAATGCGGGGCGGCCCGCGAGGCGGAAACCGGGAACGGATTCTGCACCATGGGGGCGGATCCTGTTGTGGCCAGAGCGGCCCTCCACTATTGGGAAGAGCCCTGCATCAGCGGGAAACGGGGTTCGGGGGCTGTGTTTTTTACAGGCTGTTCCCTGAAGTGCGTTTTCTGCCAGAATTATGAAATCAGTACGGAGCGGGCGGTGGGAAAACGGCTGTCTCCCCGGGAGCTTTCCGAAATCTTCCGCAGGCTGGAGGAAGAAGGGGCCGAGACTGTGAATCTGGTGAACCCCACCCATTTTGCAGCC
>URRG01000177.1 GCA_900550095.1 uncultured Oscillospiraceae bacterium | reverse complement strand
CGTGGGCGCCCTTCTCTGTTCATCCCGTCCCGTGGGTATCCGTTCCATCAAGAAGCTTCATAACGTTCTGCACTTCCTCCTTCGTCTGCTCTGAGGAAAGGTAATCCCAGGAATAAAACATGAACCCGCTGCACTTCAGTTCCCTTCCCAAGCTGACTTGTCTGGCCAGGATATCGCTGCTGTTTTTCCAGGTCCCGTCATCGTCGTCAGATCCCGCCTTATATACTGCCAGACCCAGACAGAGCTTCACATCCTCACAGGTGACCATCTCTTCCCATTCCCGGGCCGCACTTTCAAAGGGAAGGGCCTCATTCTCAAAATTGACATAGAGCTGCGGGCATATATAATCCACGTATCCCTTAGCTTTGCACCATACGGCCACATCCGCCCCCATGTTCAGATCGTTGGCGATATTTCCCTGAGGAGCAATGCCAAACAATACAGAAGGATCCGCCTCCTTGATCTTCTGATATACCAGGGATACCAGCGCGTTTATATTGGCGCAGCGCCACTCCTGAAGAGCCAGGGGCGTACCGGAGCCGGAAACCTCTTTCTTATAAGCTGCATATTCTTCCTCGTCAAAGCCTGCATCCTGGGTAGGGTAAAAGTAATCATCAAAGTGGATCCCGTCCACATCATAATTAGCGGCGATCTCGGCGGCGCCCTCCGCGATATACTGCCGCACGCCCTCATAAGCGGGGTTGTAAAAAATACCGTCCTCTGTCCTAACGATCCATTTGGACTTCTCCGCGTCCTTCTCCCACAACACGGCCGGATTATCGGAAGAAAGCGTTTCGGGTGTGGAGTTCACCTGAATGCGCAGGGGATTCATCCATGCATGAAGCTCCAGTCCTGCCTCGTGAGCCATCTCCACCATTATCTGTAAAGGATCATAACCGGGATCCTTCCCCTGAGTCCCCGTAAGGATATGGCTCCACGGATAATATTCAGAAGCATAAAGCGCGTCCCCAAAGGGATGTACGTGCACGATCAGGGCATTCATACTGTAATCCAAGGCGCCTTTTATTATCGTGCTGCATTTTTCCCGAAATGCCCCCTCGCTCTGATCGTCTTCTTTGGACATATCCAAGGTCATGAACGGCACCCAAACGGCACGAAGCTCCTCTTCTCCGCTCCAGAGGACGGACGTACCTTCCACCGGTTCCTGCTCCTCCTCTATATATTTCCCTGCAGACCCTGAAACCGGGTCTTCCTTTTCTCCGCTTCCTTTGGCAGAATAAAAAGCCATACAACCGGCTACGGCGCAGATCAAAAGTCCCACGCAGATGAGCGGTCCTTTCCTATTAAGAAATCCAACAAAACGCGTCATTCCGATCCCTTCCTTTGCTTTTTCCCGGCCGGGATTTGACAAAGCATGCTGCGATGCGGTATGGTATACGCATATTGCAAAAGAGCATGCTTCGCTGCACCGGCAGGGCTGTCCCGTTTTCCTCGGCAGATAAACGGTTTCAACTCCGGCGTGACTCCTTATCTGCCCGGTGCTGCATTCGTAAACACATTCCATATATATTGGAGGGCAGAAGAAAACATGCGCGTTTTTCTCTTAACCTATCTCGGCGTCGTCAATCTTTTGGCTGTCTTTGTCGTTATATGGGATAAGCGCAAGGCCCGCCGGGGCGAATGGCGAGTCCGGGAAAGCGCCCTGCTGGCTCTCGCCGCCATAGGAGGAAGCCCCGGCATGTATATCGCCATGCGGCGGATCCGTCACAAAACAAAACATCGGAAATTCATGGTAGGGATCCCTTTTATTTTTCTTTTCCAGCTCTTAGTGGTTGGGCTTGTTTTTGTGCTTCTTTACAGACTGTTTCCGAAATAAAGTTTTTTAAAAAATCTTCTTTTCAAAATGGAACCAGTATGTGTAAAGCATTTTTCAGTAAAAAGTGTGCTAAAGCAGATCGTGTGATGAAAATTTTTCCTGCTGCAGCTTAATTAACAACGACTGGCCGTCGGTTCTGCATAAGCAGAAGACGGCCAGTCGTTGTTTCTGATCGCTAAATAATTGTATTTTCACCACAGACTCAAAACCCATGTGAAAACAGAAGCCTATCCAGGTTTTCAAACTGCAGTTCCGGCGCAATTTCCTCACTAAAAGGCATCGTTTCTGCAAACGGATGAACCGGAAAATCCGGCAGCTGCTTATCATAGACGCTTTCCATTTGATCCTGCATAGAACGCTGGCCGTATACGATGCACAAACCGGAAACCTGCTCATTTTTATGAATCGGACTGATCGAAAAAAGATACTTATATGCAAGGCTCGGCACATAATAATGCCTTACAGTCGAAAGTGTACTAAACTTAGCATCCATAATGATATATTTTACTTTCCCATCCTGTTCTGTTTTGATCAGAAAATCGGGAACATAATAGTGTCCAGTCCGTTTTTCATCTTCATCGTAATGCAATGAAATTGTATTATTCCGATAAAGTCCTATCCCGTTTACCTGGCTTCTATCCGCATCATAAACAACCGGCTGATAATAGAGGGTGATTTTTCGGGTATCGCTGCAAAAAACAAATGTATTACGGCATTGGGTATTCGTATATTTGGATTTAAGAGAAGTAGGATAGCTGCATCTCCGGCTATCAAGCAATCTATAGTCTCGTTCTAGAAAATATTCGATCAGCTTTGCCAAAATGTAGCTTTCATATAAAGCAGAAATTTTAATAAAAGAAAGCATAAAAGTTTCTTTTGAAAAATTATAAATGCCATATTTGAACCATCGCCGCATTTGAATAAACATACGGTTATATTGCGGAACCGCCATAAAAATAGCTGTGGGCTTAGGAAAACAGGCCATCGGTTCAGGACTGAAAGGGAACACGCCTCCATATATCCCCAGTAACTTAATCAGTTTGCTATAAGCGGAATCAAGCCGTTCAATCCCTTTCTCAAGCATTCTTCTTGTCTCAGAAAACACAATAAAAGAAGAATAGACATACTCTCTGCTGTAATTTTCTTCATGTGGAATCTGCTCCAGAAGTTCTCTGCATCTGTTACCAAGTTCAGCAACAGAGGAAACGACCATATACAAAAAGCCGAGAATCACCTTGTTTTCATATATATCATATGAACAGGCATTTTGAAAAGCAAGCGCTTTTTGAGGGTGGTACACACGCGCTGCAATACGGATTCCTGCGGAACTATTTACCCGCTTTAACTGCTCAGGATGCTGAACGATATATCGAACCGTTGCAGGATCGATGCATTGAAGCTTTTCTAAGCGATCTACAACAGCCGTTTTTTCTATATGAAATCTGGCGTTGGCCTTAAAATACCCAAAACTGCTCTCATAGATCGCGGCAATTTCTTCTATCAGAATTATTTGAGCAGATAAACTCTTAAATCCGCCGTCCTTCAGGCCCGCAAAATCCTTAGGCTGTGCTTCTCCGTTGAGCAAGAGCAGCTCCTGATGATCGTAAACATACCGCACCATTGATTTCACAGTGTCATTTAATTCTCCCCGTTTGACAAGTACTGGAAAATAATTGGTGTGAAGATGCCTTTCGCTTTGATCCTCCAGTATAATAACCAAGCTGATCTGCACAAACCCATAGCAGTCAATGAATATATTTCTGTCTCGGCCCCCTTTTCCCGGAAAGCGGATCAGACCTTCTGAAAAGGTCGAGATTTCATAGGAATCGTTGACATATACGTGTATTTCTTTTATATCGGACAATTGGCCGTGCTCCAACCTTAGCTCATAGGTCAGGTCTGAAAAAACACTATTTGACTCATTTAAACAGACAGCGTTTCTTTCTGCTGATGACTGAGGCTTTTCATCCTCCATCAGTTCAACGGCAAACGGCTGCCGCCTGTATGGATAAAAGGTCAACGAACAAGCCGGCATACTACAATCCTCCTCTTAGCAGAAGAATTGATAATACTTCATCTGCTGGTTCCCGCGGTCAATTATGTCCCTCAGGAGTTTTGCGGAAATATTCAGCCCATGACCGCTGCAAAGGCTTTTGAATTCCTCCAGCCACCTTTCAAATTCTTCGCCGTTTCCAAGGATCTTAGGCAGGATCCTTTGAGCAACTGCATAATCCAATGCGACAATGGACGCATCCGTCTCCGTTTCATCCTTTTCAAACCGCTTTGAAGCAACGGCCCAATAGCGCCTGATCGCTATTTCTGCGCGGGGGCTTACGGAAAATCTCCCTTTTCGCAGATGCGTCAAAATCATATCGTATATTTTTTGAATATCCGCCGAAAAAACTGCTTCTGCATTTTGAGGAATGAAAGCTTTTTTCAGAGATTCCCATGTGATCATCTCAATCTGGTCAGGGCACATTTCATTATCCAAGGAAAGCGGACCGAACTGCTGCGGCAGTGAAATGATCCACGCCCGATCAATCAGGCGCGGAGAGAGGGTCTCTGTGGTGTGGTCGTTGTTGATCGTCGCAAGGAAATGGAGCGTCTCAGGAATTGAAAATACATGGGAATCTCCAAGGCTCACCTCGCTCTGCGAACCCAAGTCATCGCATATATTCATAAAATCGGCCCAATAGTACTCCATGGGACTTAGATTTGCTTCATCAAGCAATATAAAGAAAGGAAATTTAGATAGATTTTCTCGTTTTTCAATGTTCAGCTGATGAAGCGCGTCGTAAACACGGCGGTTGCTTTTATCGAATGATTTTGACAACGGATTATAGTACCCGATAAAATCCCGTTTTGAAGTCCATCCTCTTTCCACCGATACCGATATATACCTGTTGGCGTTTTCTTTCATGCCTCCATCACAGCCGGTCAGCGTACCAATTCTGTTCAACCCTAAGACTTCCGCAATGATATTGCAGATCGAGGTCTTTCCGCAACCAGGCTCGCCGGAAAAAACCGTCAAAAACCCCTGGGTCAGACATATAGCGATATTTACAATCGTATTTCTGTTATACTGCGGGCGGACCGTTTGCACCATTGCGCACAAATAGTCGACTAATTGTTCTGGGGATTTTTCAGGAACGATTATCTCATTCACGTTTGTCACAAGATCAAAATATTCACGCTCGCCTGCTTCAGATTCCCACTGCTCTGCAGCCCTGAGCATTTTGCTTGACATAAACCCGTCAAATGCAATTTCCAGCATCTTTTCATGCGGTTTGTTGATCAATTCGATGAATTGGGTCTCCAAAGTGCCCGCATCCATTTCCAAGCGCTTCTTATGCCACTCTAAATGCTCGATATCCGCTCTATACTTCTGCTCGGCGCCTTGCAGACGGGAAATATCGCCGGCAAGGCCTACCGTTTTTTGCAGAGCCGCAAGTTTATCGCTCAATTCTGCGTATTCTGCATCCATTTTCAGCAATTCTGTTTTCTTGGCCTCAATAGCCGCCTGATCGATGGACTGGGCAGTTTCGCGTTTCAGTTCGATTTCCCTGTCCATTTCTTCCTGCCGCGCCTGGAGTTCTTCAAGATTCTGCTCCAGCTGCGTAATTTTATCCGTGATAATACGGG
>URRG01000176.1 GCA_900550095.1 uncultured Oscillospiraceae bacterium | reverse complement strand
AAAATCTTCCCGCTCCTCCGGGGTGAAACTATCCGCATATACGGAGCTCACCCGGATGCCATGGCTCAAAAGAATTCTCGCCAGCCCCAAAGGCCTGGGAGTAGCCGTATAGTCAATGGAAATCTCCATGTCACCCAATGCTTCCTTTGTCTCCTGCAGTGCCTGTTCTGCCTTGGCTTCTAATTCGGAAAAATCCGGAAGCGAAGTCTTCAGCTCTTCTGCGAGTCGGGTAAGTGAGGAGCGTATCTCCCCTGCGTCATAGCTCAGAGGAAGATACAGATGCTTTTGCCCCAAGCGTTTTTCCAGAGTATCCCCTCCCAGGCGGGCAGAGGGAAGATACGTGATATTCAGGGAGCTTTCGGCCATTTTCTGGAATTCATCGTATGTATGGCAGGAACAGATATCCCGGATTTCATAGCCCGCTCCACGGATCATCTGCACCAGCTCGCTCTCTTCATCGGTGAGAGAGGTATTTCCCAAAAAATTCACGGCTTTTGCTCTCTGCTCCGCAGGATGCAGGAGACTGTAAAGTTGCTGGCGCATCTTGGTATCCGGCGGAGTCTTGCTTTTCCGCATGATGGGATTCATATAGCAGTCTGTGAAATCCACATCGGGAAATTTCTCCCGAAGTTTTTTATATACATACGCAAGGTCGCAGCCGATAAAATGATGGATACAGCTGGTAAAAAGCAAAACTGCCCTGGGCTTGTAGGGAAGCTTGCGGAGGACATCCTCCACCCCTTTCAGGATCAGCTCTTCCATGTCCCCTTCCATCACATTATTCTCCCGGACGGCGATAGTGGAAAAGCGGTCCGTTGCCCCCATTTCTGCCGCGGTGAGAACTACGCCCCGCAGGCAGCCCTGGGCACAGACAAAAATCTGATGACTTTCGGGAACGAGCATCCCTACATGAACGATATTCCACGGCCCCCTGGCAGGCGCCGCATATTCCACCCCCTGCTCAAAGGGAGCCGGAAACTGCGCCTCGCGGATGGGAAGACTGGCGCCGCTCCAATCCAATGCCTGAACGCTTCTCAGATCGATCACAGCGCATTTCTCCCTTCTCCGGAACTGTTGCATGCCGCAAGGACTTTTTCTGCAAGGCCACGGTATTTCTGAGCCATTTCACTTTCAGGGAACGCCTCCAGAACCGTTTTCTGCAGTTCATCCGCCTTCTGCACCGTAGGACTGAAGGGAAGGCTGCCCACTATACTGGAATGGATATCTCTTGCCAGTTCCTCCACTTTTTCCTCTTCCCGCTCCACGTTGCGCCGGTTCAGGATGATCCCTCCCAGGGAAGCGTATCCCCTGCCTGCAAAATTTTCTACCGCCATTGCAATATTCGCCGCCGCATGGATAGCCATGTTTTCCCCCGAAGTAATCACAAACACCTTTTCGGCATATCCCTCCCGGATAGGCATGGCAAATCCGCCGCAGACCACATCACCCAATACATCATATAGCACGATATCGGGCTTATAGATTTCAAAGGCGTTCTTTTCCTCCAACATTTCAAAGGCGGCAATGATTCCCCGGCCTGCACATCCCATACCCGGGGTAGGCCCTCCTGCCTCCACACAGAGAACGCCGACAAACCCCTCTGTTACCAGCTCTGAAAGCTCCATTTGCTTTCCTTTTCTCCGGATCAGATCCAAAACGGTCTCCACCGGCTTGCCCCCATGTAGATAGGATGTGGAATCCGCCTTGGGATCGCAGCCGATCTGCATGACTTTCAGCCCCTTCTGGGCAAAGGCCACAGAAAGATTGGAAACCGTAGTGGATTTCCCGATACCGCCTTTTCCGTATACTGCTATCTTTATCATGACTCTTTATCCTCCTTGTAATCGCCGCGGCCCACTACAACCTCATATCCGATGGCCTCTATTTTTTCCTGCAGCAGCAGGCGGCTTTTCACAGCGTCAGCCCCCGCATCCACTTTTCTATCGTAAAGAAGATACCTCCGCCTCGCATCCTCTGGGGAGATATTGGGCATCACTACATTAGCGCCTGCCAGAATTCCCTGTTCACGCCCATCCGGCTGGATCGTCCCCAGAGCTGTGGTAGCAGGCAACAGTACCCAGGGATGTATAATACGGATCAGACTCAAAAGGAAAAGCGTATCTTCCAGCGTTCCGGGAGGAAAATCTCGAAAGGGAGTATCTTTATGGGGAATAAAAGGCCCTACCCCAATCATCTGGGGGCGGAGTTTTTTCATATAGATAAGATCCTCAGCCAGATTCTCCGCCGTCTGATAGGGGGAACCCACCATACAACCGCAGCCTGTCTGATACCCAATTTCTATCAAATCCTTGAGACAGCGCTTTCGATTTTCAAGAGATAGCTCCGAGGGATGCAGCTTTCCGTAGTGTTCTCTGTCCGCCGTCTCATGACGAAGAAGATACCGGTCTGCTCCCGCGTCAAACAGCCTCTGGTAGGATTCCCTCTCTTTTTCTCCCAAAGAAAGCGTCACGGCACAATCCGGATACACCCGCTTTACTTCAGAAACAAGCGACACCATCCGGTCATCCGTCCACCAGGGGTCCTCCCCTCCCTGCAGCACAAATGTGCGAAATCCCGCTTCATACCAATACCGGCAGCAGGTCAGGATCTCTTCCGGAGAAAGGCGGTAACGGGAAGCATTCCCGTTGCTTCTCCGGATTCCGCAGTAGTAGCAGTTATTTTTACAGTAATTGGAAATTTCTATCAGCCCGCGGAAATACACTTTGTTTCCAAAGTTGCGAAGCGCTAAGGCTCTGGCCTCTTTTGCAGCATAAGCCCTGTCTTCTTCATCGTAAGTGGAAAGTAAAAGGGCAAGCTCTTCACGGGATAGCTCTTCACCCTGTTCCAGCCGGTCTATCCGCCGCCTATTTTCCAGCATTTCCTCACCTTCTTAAAATTGTATATCTGATTTTTCTAATCCGCCCGGCGGTATACATACAAAAACACCCTTCCGCCGAAACAGCGAAAGGGTGTTAAAACCACATAACAAACAGCCTGCCACCGTTTTTTCACGGCCACAGTCGTTTTGCTCCGCCTTCCGACTCCGAACGAATCATTGTCAAATCAGAACGAAATTCACAATCATTTTTATCCATACATCCAGTAAAGGTTTCCCGTCAGAAAATTCCTTTCAGGTCGCCTCTGGATGTAATAGCTCCTTCCTACCTTCTTTCACAGAAAAGCAGCAAAAAGCTTTCTATCAAGGAAAGTATAGCACCGATTTCCAAAATGTACAAGTATAAATTTCTCCTGCAAACCGGCCTCCTTCAGTGAATACTCGGCCTATAGAAAAAGAGAAATCAACACCGTGAGAATACCCGCCACGCCGATGGAGATACCGCTCATGGCTCCTTGAACTTCACCCAGTTCCACAGCCTTACTAGTGCCCATGGCATGGCTGGAGGTTCCTATCCCCACTCCCGCAGCAATAGGATTGCGGATCCGAAACACACGAATCAACACCGGGCACAAAATCGCTCCCAAGATTCCCGTAACCACCACCGCTGCTACCGTTACAGAAGGCATACCGCCCAGAGAGCGGCTTACCTCCATGGCTATGGGTGTAGTGACGGATTTGGGAACCATAGTGGCCTCGAGCTTTTCCTCCACGCCAAACAAACGGCAGAGCCCTATTACGCTCACAACGGAAACACAGGAACCAGCCAGGCACCCCAGGCATACGGGAAGAAAATATTTTTTCAAAAGGGCGATCTGCCTGTATATGGAATACGCCAGCACCGTGGTGGCAGGCCCTAAAAACAGGGAAATAAAATCTCCACCGGCCTCGTATGTTTCCAGAGGTATCCCGGTAGTGGAAAGAATTATAATCACCAGGGAAATCCCCACCAAAAGTGGATTCACAATAGGGGATTTAAAAATATGGTTACAAAATACCCCTGCTCCGAAAGCCAAAAGGCTCAGAAGAATCCCAAACATAGGGGATTCCACCGCCGCTTTTATGCTTTCCTCAAAGGCTTCCATCCTTCTGCCCCTTTCTCTCTCTTTTTTCCATCCAGCGAATCACAGCAGTTACCGTCAGAGACGAGGCCAAAAAAGTCAGCACCAGAGTGACCGCTATAATAAACAGAAGAACCGGAATCTGCGATTGGATTACGGCAAACTGCTCTATCACCTGCACACCGGCGGGCAGAAAGAAAAACGCCATATTTTTCAAAAGGAACTCAGAGCTTTCCTGAATCTGCTCGGGCTCGACCACGCGGGAGCAGAGCAGGAAGAGCAGAAGAAGAAGGCTGACCACACTGGCCGGGAAAGGAAACGGCAAAAAGGACGAGACCATTTCCCCTACAAAGCAAAGGGCAAACAGAAAACAAAGCTGCCATAGTATTTTCATCCACAATTCTCCCTTGCGGTTTTATCTGCAAAAAAAGATAGTACAAACGAGCTTTTCGGAAAGGGCCCTCTCCGTTTGTTTTTTATGGATTTTCCCGCAGGATCCCGCTCTCGTCAATGGCGCGGATGAGATTTTCTATCTCCTGGACAGGTAGCACCAGAGCAAAACGAACATATCCTTCTCCCAGGGAACCGAAGGCATATCCCGGCGTGCAGAGCACACCTGTTCTCTCAACCAATTCCATACAGAATTCCTGTGAAGAAGCGAACCCCTTTGGAACCGGCGCCCACACAAACATGGTCCCCCGGCTGTCCGGCACGTCCCAGCCGATGGAACGCAATCCGCCGCAGAGAGCATTTCGCCTTTCCTCATATGTACGGCGCTGGGCCTCCACTTCATCCCGGGGACCATTCAAAGCGGCAATAGCAGCATACTGCACCGGAAGGAATACGCCAAAATCGATCTGGGAGCGCAGATGCCGCAGTGCCCCCACAATCTCCCTGTTTCCCACCAGGAAGGAAATACGCGCCCCAGTAATATTGAAGGATTTGGAGAGGGAGAAAAATTCCGCGCCCACATCCTTTGCCCCAGGGAAACACAGAAAAGATGTACCCTCTTCCCCATCATACAGGATATCCGAATAGGCGTTATCATGGATCACTATTATATTGTATGTTTCCGCAAAACGGATCAATTCCCTATACATCTCCGGCGTTCCAACCGCACAGACCGGATTGGAAGGATACGAAACAATGATATACTTTGCCTTTCGGGCGGTTTCTTCTGGAATAGCAGCAAAATCCGGCAAAAAACTGTTTTCACGCAGAAGGGGATAGTATGCGACCTGCGCCCCTCCCAAAAAAGAGCCGGCCTCAAAAATCGGGTAGCCAGGATCTGGAAGGAGAACCACGTCCCCCGGGTTGCAAAGCGCCATTCCCAGATGGCCGATTCCTTCCTGAGAACCATGAACAGCCAATACCTCCTCCGGCTCCAGATTCACACCAAAACGCCGGCGGTAATAGGCGATAACAGCCTCTGTCAGTTCCGGAAGATCGCTGATAGCATACCGGTAATTTTCCGGCTTTGCCGCTGCTTCCACAAGCGCCTTCCGCACATGCTCGGGAGGTTC
>URRG01000175.1 GCA_900550095.1 uncultured Oscillospiraceae bacterium | reverse complement strand
CATTCTTGACGCCCGCCCCTAAAGACGATACAGCGGAAACCGTACTTTAAAACTATGCGCTTTCCCGGTCATGTATGCGGTCCTCCTTCAATATAATACAGCAGGAAGGAAGTGACACCATGCCGATAGAAGTCTATACAAACCGAACGAAAAGGACGGGAAAAGAAAGACGAAGCAGACAAGGAGCATCCGCCTCCTTTTCGCCTGAAAACACGCCTCAAAAACGAAGCGTCGGAACGCAGACCGAAGGACCTTCTTCCCCGCTCCATGGGGAAGCTCCGCGCAAAGGCCGAAAGCTTCTGCCCGCGTATCTTTCGGCCCTGCTATTCGCCTCTGTGCTCTGCATCTTCCCGGAAGAATGCGCCAAGGGCGCACAGAGGGGAGTGGAATGCTGCCTGCAGGTGCTAATCCCCTCTCTGTTCCCTTTTATGATCCTAGGGATCTTTACCGTTCAGACAGGCGCAGCCGCTGCGGCAGGCAGACTTCTGGAAAAGCCCTTCCGGTTTCTCTTCCGGCTTCCGGGATGCGCGGCTCCTGTTCTGCTCATGAGCATGATCGGCGGCTATCCGGTGGGCCCCCGCAGCACACTCTCTCTGCTGGAAGCCGGCCAGATCACCCGGGAAGAGGCCGGGCGGATGCTTTGTTTCTGTGTAAACGCAGGGCCCGCCTTTGTGCTGAGCATCGTAGGGGCCGGTTACCTGAAAAGCCCCCAGGCAGGCCTTCTTCTGTTGGCAGGCCAGCTCCTTTCCTGCTGCCTCCTGGGGACTTTGTGCCGGAGCAAAGGAAAGAAAAGCAGTTCCTCTGCCGAAAAGCGTACGCGGAAAGGAAGGGCAGGGGCTTCCCCCGCGGGTACTCTTCCCGTAGGAGAAGCCCTCATCCGGTCTACAGAGGCGGCGGTACGCTCCATGGCGTCCACCTGCGCCTTTGTTATCCTGTTTGGGATGATCTCCTATTTCGCCGTACGCTTCCTCCCGGATGGGCTCCTTCCCGGGGCGCTCACTGCATTTCTTGAAGTAACGCAGGGCTGTTCAGAGCTCTCAGCTCTGAACGTCCCCCTTTGGGGTTACGCCCTGGCGCTGGGCTGGGGCGGGCTCAGTGTGCAGTACCAAATCCTTTCCCTGTTTCGGGAGCCTGTCCTTTCCGCCGGCACATTTCGGCTGTTCCGTCTCCTTCACGGTCTCTTGGCGGCTCTGTGCACCTGGGGGTTCTCGCTTCTGTTCCAAGCCGCTCCTGCGGCTGAAGAGGCTTTTTCCAATTTTTCCGGCGTCGTTCGCCCGGCTGCGGCCGTTTCCCCCGCCGCCGGAGCGGCTCTTCTCATTTTATGCGCCGTCTTTCTTTTAAGCCTCACGCAGGAACGTCTTTCCGCCGGCCGGAGCGGATTAAAGGATATTCTCCGCCGCCGCAGGCGTTCTATCCGCTGAAAACCCGCCGAACCGCAGATACGGGAGAACCCTTCGCATCCGGATCAGGAGCCGCGCGGAGGGCGTCCGGGTCTTTTGTATACCGCATATACCGCTTTTTTAAACGCTCCTTCGATTCTCCCATTCTCTGTAAAGCCGTCCGGTTGTGCCGGACGGCTTTCTTGGCAGCGGTTCTCTTTCTTCCCGCCTTCTATGGAATTTTTCCCGGAAGCATGCTATACTTTCTATCCAGATACGCAGTTTATGCTGCTATGTTGCTCCATAGCTTCATTTCTACAGTCAGTTCCATATGGTTTCAAACGCTTTCAAGATGCAGAAAGATTACAATCTTACCGTCAATCTCGTGTTTTAAAGCCGCAGAAGACCGAACAGGAGGCTTCACATGGAAAAAAAGCGCCGCAAAGCATCATTCTTCAATACTGCCAGGGAATCCGACTGCGAGTGCTGTATTCACAGCTTCCGCAGGGACGGTCAGGCCTTCTGCGCCGTGCACCGCGCCATAGGAGAACCCGGCTGCCGCCGTTTCCGGTACGACCCCCTGAAACGGACGCCCCGGAACCTCCCGCCCCTTCGGGAATACGACCCGGAGGAGTTCAAGTTATGACGCCCCAATCCATCTTAATAAGCCGTTCTTCCGCTCTCTTTTGAAAAACAGTTTCCCGCGGCCTAAAGGCTGAAGAAAAACGGAAAGCTCCATTCTCTTTAGGCCATTTTCCCTTATCTGCCGCCGGAAGGGCCTTTCCCTCTTCCAAAGCCGCCGGGCGGCAACGCTTCCCGGGATTTCCCGCAGGAGCCTTCCCGTATCCTGCGCCCATAAGCGGGAAAGCTCCCAAAGGGCGTGATCACCATTCCCTGAAGGACATTTCCGTTATCTTTCAGCCGGACGCGCACCGTCAGGCCTATAGGAGGGGTCTTCAGCCTCCCTTGAAAGGCCGCCTCCCCGTTCCGGACGGGAACGCCAGAAAAGGGGATCCGGCAGGATTCCCAAATCAATACACCCTCGGCAGTTGTTTCATCCATCCGCAGCTGCATGCTGCCCCGCAGGATCCCTCCGGGGGTCTGCAAAGTTACCGTGTATAAAGACTGTATCGTATCCATAAGCGGCCTCCTTTTCATGGGGAATCCCCCCATATTTCATCCTATGCCCCGGCATGGATTCCGGTGAATCCTTTCGCCATCTTCATTGAGAAATACAGTTCAAAAGTTTGATTGTCAACACAGAAAAAGTGATGTATAATGTAAAAAATCGCAATGGTCGCAACGTCTGAAAAGCGTCCGCGCATCCATAACGGAAACCGGAAAGCCGGAATATCCTTTCTGCCCGGCAGGAAGCGTTCCATGCTTTTGAAGCCTCCTTTCGGCGGCAGAAAGCATTAAGATGCCTCCGCAGGCGAAGATTTGAGGCATTTGGAGGATTGGGAGGAACATCCATGAATCAAAATCCGAAATATGGAAGCCATCGTCCATACAGGAAAAAGAATATAAGCAGCATCGTGCAGGACGCCATCAAGGGCGTTTCCTATTCCAGAAACCTGGAAGAGCTGCGCAATAATATCGATATCACCATACGGGAAGTCAGCGATCTGGCAAATTCGGGAGATCCTGTGAACGTGCAGCCCAGCGAACCGGCTCAGGTGTATGAAGCCCCTTCTTCGGGCAGGCGGGAGAAGCCCACATATGAGCGGGCCTCCTCCGCACGGTTCAGTCCTCCCTCCAAGGGGATATATACCTTTCTTCTGGTCTTAGGGAGCCTGCTTTCTGCTGTATTCGGCCTGGCTTTTCTTGTCAGTCTGGTTGCAGCCCTCTCTTTTCTTCCCATTCTGGCTCCTCTCGCCGCCGTCTGCGGCGTGTTTTTCCTTCTCTCCTTCATATTGGCCGTCTTTTCCGGCAGCCGGAGCGGAAAGATCAACCGTTTTCAGCGATACAGAAAGTTCATAGGAGACGCGGAATTCTGCTCTCTGGAACAGCTTGCCTCCGCTTCTATGGAAAAGGTGGAAAAAACAAAAAACCGCGTACAGAAAATGATCGCCGCAGGATGGTTCCCCAACGGCCATATAGACGAGGAGCAAACCACCCTCATGCTCACAGAGGAGACCTACCGGCTCTATCTTCTGGCGGAAGACGCCAAGCGCCAAAGGCAGGCGGAGGACGCCCGGCAGAAAACAGAGGACGCTTCCCCGGCGTGCTCGGGAGATCCGGAGCTGGATGAGGCCATCCGGGAAGGACGGGCATATATCCGCCAGATACGGCGGGTCAATGACGCTATTCCGGGGGAAGAAATCTCCCGGAAGATTTCTCAGCTTGAGGCCGTGACGGTGCGTATCTTTGCCTGTGTGGAAAAGAGACCGGGAAAGCTGCCCGATATCCGCCGCTTTATGAGCTACTACCTGCCCACTACTCTGAAGCTCCTGAACGCCTATCAGGAATTCGATTCCCAGCCCATCCAGAGCCAGAAAATCCTTTCTGCCAAAGAGGAAATCTCCCACACGCTGGATACCATCCATCAGGCATTCAGCTCCCTGATGGATACCCTATACGAAGACGATATCCTCGATATCGCTTCGGATATCTCCGTTCTGGAGGCCATGTTTGCCCAGGAAGGGCTGACCTCCTCCGGAGATTTCCATAAGGAAGGGAGTCCTCGCGCCTCTTCCGGAAAATAGACGGACACATAGCGGGTCCTTTCTGCCGTCCCGGCTTTCAGATTCTATTCTCCGCCCCGTTTTTCCTAAAAATGCGGCCCGCAGCTTCATGCCGAAAAACGCTCCCGGCATGGAGCCGTCCGATAGAGAATGGAGCCATGAGCGCCGCATACACTAACAAAAATGAATTGAGGTGTTTCCCATGAATGAATTGTTTGAACCGAAGGATGCCGTGAAAGAAGCCGTTTCCGCCGATCCTTTCGCTCCTGCTTCCCCTTCTCTCACACTGGAGCCCTTTGATGCCGAAACAGAGCTGGCGGCTCCCAATGACGCCGGGCAGACGACCACCCCCAAAGAGGAATCCGTGGAGGCTCAGGCGGAGGCCATGCTCTCCGAGGAAGAAAAGCGGCAGGTGGAGGAATTCAGCTCCCGCATCGAGCTGAGCAACAGCGCCCTTATCATGCAGTACGGCGCTGGGGCGCAGAAAAAGATAGCGGATTTTTCCGAGGCGGCGCTGAACAATGTGCGCACAAAGGATCTGGGCCAGGTAGGCGAGCTTTTGAGCAACGTGGTCACGGAACTGAAAGAGTTCGACGTAGAGGAAGAGCAGAAGGGCTTCTTCAGCTTCTTCAAAAGGAGTGCCAACAAAATCACGGCGATGCGCGCAAAATACGATAAGGCGGAAGCCAATATCGACAAGATCACCGGCATGCTGGAGCAGCATCAGATCA
Organism: uncultured Oscillospiraceae bacterium; assembly: GCA_900550095.1. Classification (GTDB taxonomy): domain Bacteria; phylum Bacillota; class Clostridia; order Oscillospirales; family Acutalibacteraceae; genus UMGS1264. The sequence goes on along the minus strand of URRG01000175.1, from coordinate 692 downwards.
CGCTGATGAAAGACGTAGCCATGCTGGATAAAATGTACGAAACCAATAAGGTATATTTCCGTGAGCTCACCATGTATATCCTGGCAGGCAAGAAGAAACTGAAAAAGGTGCAGGAGGAAGATCTCCCCGCTCTGGCAAAAAAGGCGCAGGAAACGGGGCTGCCCGAAGACGCCCAGGCTGCCAACGATCTTTCCGCCCTTTGCAACCGGTTTGAAAAAAAGCTCCACGACCTGGAGCTGACCAGGATGATTTCCATTCAAATGGCCCCGCAGATCCGCCTTGTGCAGAACAACGACACCCTTATGTCGGAAAAGATCCAGTCTACCATCGTGAATACCATTCCACTGTGGAAAAGCCAGATGGTTCTGGCGCTGGGCGTGACCCATTCTCAGCAGGCCGTGGAGGCCCAGCGGGAAGTCACCGATATGACGAACCAGCTCCTCCGCAAAAATGCGGAGACCCTGAAAATGGCGACCGTAGAAACCGCCAAAGAATCTGAACGCGGAATCGTGGATATGGAAACCCTGAAGGCTACCAACGAATCCCTGATTTCCACGCTGGACGAGGTCATGCGTATCCAGACAGAGGGCCATCAGAAACGTATGGAGGCTGAAAAGGAGCTGGGCCGGATCGAAGGCGAACTGAAAAACAAGCTTTTGGAACTGCGCCGGTGACATACAGGTTCAAGTACA
>URRG01000174.1 GCA_900550095.1 uncultured Oscillospiraceae bacterium | reverse complement strand
TCTGCGAAAAAGACAAGTCCCCATTTTTCAAATTGAAGGCCGCGCCCGAACGCCATTCTATAATCTGCATACGCTCTTTTCCGAGAAGGACGGCCGCTTCAGGCAGCAAAAGGAAATTTTACCTTTATTCTGCACCTGCAGAAATATATGTATCTTATCAAAATCACGGCAGTTAGAGCATTTTTTCAGTTTTGTCTGAAATTCATCCAACAGATTTTTATATGCCGCTCCTATTTTATCTTCTGTATCTTCGGCTGGTTTCACGGCGGCATCTGCAAATATTTACCGGAAGATATGGTATGCCTATTGATTTTTTACAGAAAAACGAGTATGCTGTAACAGGTTAGTTTAAACTAACCCAATGGAATACTATTCCTTCACACAGGAGCTTACACAATTCGTTTTACGCAGGCGTTTTCGCGCCGCAGGCAAAAGGAGGCCGATAATATTGTATCAACTGGTCATGATCCGTCACGGAGAAAGCCTTTGGAACCGGGAAAATCTCTTTACAGGGTGGACAGATGTAGATCTTTCGGAAACCGGAAGAAAAGAAGCCGTTCAAGGCGGTGAACTTTTGAAGGCTGAGGGGTTCCGCTTTGATATGTGCTTTACATCCTATCTCAGAAGAGCCATACATACGGCGAACCTGGTCTTGGACCAAATGGATTCTGAATGGATTCCCGTTATAAAGACCTGGAAACTCAACGAAAGGCATTACGGCGCTCTTCAGGGGCTGAACAAATCAGAAACCGCAGAAAAATACGGAGAAGAACAAGTAAAAATCTGGAGGCGGTCCTTCGATATACAGCCGCCTGCCCTGGAACTCTTGGACGAAAGGAACCCCGCCCTGCAGCCAATGTACCGGAACGTTCCGAAGGAAAATTTACCTCTTACCGAAAGCCTTAAAGATACGATCTCGCGGGTTATTCCGTATTATGAGGAGCATATTAAAAAAGAGATTGCGGCGGGAAAACAGATTTTGATAGCCGCACATGGAAATTCCCTGCGCGCTCTTGTAATGTATCTGGACGGAATATCTGAAAAGGAGATCACAGAGCTGAATATTCCCACAGGCGTACCGCTGGTATACGGGCTGAACGACCGGCTGGAGGCTGTCGGCCACAGGTATCTAGGAGATGAAAGCCGTATACGGGAAAAAATGCTCGCCGTACAAAATCAGGGAAAGAAATAACCGAAAGGAGTGCTGTGCATGCACTGCACACGAAACGTAACGGAATCCATTCTTTGGGTAGGCGGATGTGACCGCAGGCTGGCCCTATTTGAAAACCTCTTCCCCGTTTCCCGGGGCGTGGCCTATAATTCATATTTGATACTGGACGAAAAAACCGCTCTGGTGGATACGGTGGATTCTTCCATCTCACGGCAATTTTTAGAAAACGTATACCACGCTCTCAACGGGCGCTCCCTGGATTACCTTGTAGTCAACCACATGGAACCGGATCACTGCGCCAATATAGAGGAGCTTATGCTGCGCTTTCCAAAGCTCCGTATCGTAGGGAATGTAAAGACGCTGACCTTTATCCGCCAGTTTTATGATATGGATTTGGAAGGAAGAACTCTCACGGTAAAGGAAAACGACTCCCTTCCCCTCGGCCGCCATAGGCTGCGTTTCTATTTTACGCCCATGGTCCACTGGCCGGAAGTGATGATGTCTTATGAAGAAACGGAAAAGATCCTGTTCTCTGCAGATGCCTTCGGCAGCTTTGGAGCTTTGAATGGGGCTCTGTTCAGCGACGAACTGGATTTTGACCGGGAGTGGCTTCGGGACGCCCGCCGGTATTATGGAAATATCGTGGGCAAATACGGACCTCAGGTGCAGGCGGCGCTCAAAAAGCTCTCCGGGGTAGAAATCAAGATGCTCTGCCCTCTGCATGGTCCCGTCTGGCGCCGCGATCTCAGCTATATTTTGGATAAGTACGACCATTGGAGCCGGTATGTCCCGGAAGAGAACACAGTGGCGCTCTTTTACGGTTCCATGTATGGAGATACGGAAAACGCCGTCAATATCCTTGCATCGGGCCTGTCGGAAGGCGGCGTTCGAAATATCGCCGTCTATGATATGTCCAGCACGCATATTTCCGAGCTCATCGCGGAAGTATTCCGGTGCAGCCATGCGGTACTTGCCAGCCCCACATATAACAACGGCATATATCCCGCCATGCTCAATTTCCTCCATGATATGAAGGCCCTCAATCTGCAGAACCGGACGGTGGCATTGATCGAAAACGGTTCCTGGGCTCCCAGCAGCGCAAAGCAGGTAAAAGCGCTCCTGGAAGAAATGAAAGAAATGCGTGTCCTGGAGCCTGTTGTAACCATTCGCTCCTCTGTAAAGGAGGAAACCTTAGGAACTCTTCTTGAGCTGAAAGACAGCTTGCTGAATTCTCTCTCGAAAAATCTGTAACGCCGCTCAAATTTCCAAACCTATCTGAAAACGGCAATATCCAGAGCAGAAGCAGGCGAAGCCTTTTACACGGCTGCGCCTGTTTCTGCTTTTGTTTGCAGCACAGATACAGACGGCGACAGGGATCTCGTAATAAACAGTACTTATTTTTTCGATATCCGTATTGGTAAAAGCAAAACGACTAATACTGCGGTTATGCTGTAGATAAAGAATAGTATTACAGCTGTACGTGCATTTGCATTAAGCAGGTATAGGATTACAGAAAGAATACCGCTGATAGCCGCAAACATACCACACAAATTTCCTGCAGTGTTATTTACATGATCCCATTTTTCTTTATTTTCCATTGCTTTTTTAGTATGGTATCCTACTCTAAAATCGGGAAACTGAGTGTGTTTTTTTAACGCAACTGCTAAAGCTCCTAAAATGAGTCCAAAAACAATATAAAGCAAGAGCACAAATAGATCAGCCATGAATCCTTCACCCGCCTTATAAACTTCAGTTTGTTTTTTGTACAGTATATCATACCATTTGGATATTGTCATCTCTTTTCTGCTTTTGAAAATTAAGTATCAGTCTATTATGATCTGTAACAGATATCAAAGACATTGCTTATGCAGCAAACCTTCGAACAGTCCAAATCCAGTAAGGTTTGGAGAAGATAAACAGAAATGAAACATCATATCGCTTCCCAGTGCAAAAAATAGCGCTCTGCTTCAAGCGTCAATCTTCTATAGCCATTATGTTCCTTTGTATAAGCCGTTGTAAGAAAATCATTTGTTTTACTGCTATCGATTTAGTGTTCAGTCGGCATCCTCAATTATTATCTCTATTTTACAGAATATTGTATGCTATAAGGCGCGGGCAAATATGTCTATCCAGGCTGAAAGATGAAAACGGGAGAACCGGACGGCGCATGCAGAAGACAAACGAATTCCATACACCCTTATAAAAGAGCACTTGACAGCCTATACCCCCATATGTATACTTTATACCATAAGGGGTATAGGTTTATCTTTAGGAGGTGCTTTATGCGAAGAATATGGAAAAAACTCGAAAATATTCTGGGATGGGGCGGTATAAAAAAGGATATCGTCTTGCTCGCTGTTTCAGGTGTCTCACTGATCATCAGCATGTTCGATCTCCTTCCCCTCCCTTTTGACGCGGCATGGGCGGCAATCATTCTCTGCGGAGTTCCCATCGTGCTGGAAGCGCTCACCGGTTTGATTACCGCCTTTGACATCAAAGCAGACGTGCTGGTTTCCATAGCATTGGTCGCTTCCGTCGTTATCGGGGAGGATTTCGCCGCGGGCGAAGTCGCGTTTATCATGCAGCTCGGGGCTCTTCTCGAAGACCTGACAGTCGCCAGGGCGCGGGCCGGGATAGAAAAGCTGGTTCATCTTACGCCGCAGAAGGCCAGAGTTCTCTGCGGGGAAACCGAAAGGATCATTCCTGCGGAAGAAGTAAAGGTAGGCGATGTGCTCCGGGTGCTTCCCGGCGAAACCGTACCGGTTGACGGCGTGATCGTCTCCGGCCAGACCTCCGTAAACCAGGCCGTTATGACGGGGGAATCTCTTCCCGTAGATAAAACGGCGGGCGACGAGGTTTCCAGCGGTACAGTAAACCAGTTCGGTTCCTTTGAAATGAGAGCTGCAAAGGTCGGAGAAGACAGCTCCATTCAGCGGATGATCCGCCTTGTACAGTCGGCGGATGCCGGCAAGGCCAAAATCGTGGGGATCGCCGACCGCTGGGCCACCTGGATCGTGGTGACCGCCCTTACCGCCGCCGCATTGACTTGGATGATCAGCGGGGAAATCATCCGGGCGGTCACCATCCTGGTCGTATTCTGCCCCTGCGCGCTTGTTTTGGCTACTCCTACCGCCATTATGGCAGCTATTGGAAATGCCGCCAAGCATGGTTTTCTGGTTCAGGAAGGCGACGCGCTGGAACGGCTGGCCTCCGTATCTAAAATCGCCTTTGACAAGACGGGTACGTTGACCTATGGAACCCCGGAAGTAACAGCTGTGCGGAGCTTTTCTCCGGCATACACAGAGGAAGAGATCTATGCGCTTGCGGCATCGGCGGAGCTCCGTTCAGAGCATCCCTTGGGAAAAGCGGTCGTCCGGTGCTTCCGGCATACATATTCCAGTACGATATTCCAGCCGGAAAGCTTCAAAATGCTTCCCGGGCGAGGCGTAGAGGCTCTTATAGAGGGAGCGCATATTCTCGCGGGCAACCGGCAACTGCTGCAGGAATATTCCGTTTCAGTGCCTGAAGAAATCCTGTCTGAATCCAAACGTTTCCTCTCGCAGGGCTGTACGGTGATGTATATTGCTGTGGAGAGAAAACTTTCCGGCCTGCTGGCTTTGGCGGATTCTCTCCGCAAAGAGAGCGCGGCTATGATACGGGAGCTCTCCGCGTTGCATATCCAGCCGGTGCTTTTGACCGGCGACCACGAAGAAGCTGCCCGCAGCATTGCCGAAAAGCTGCAGATCCGCGAACTGCATGCCAACTGCCTGCCGGAGGATAAGCTGAACTGGATCGACGCGTACCAAAAGGATAAAAATCCGGTCTGCATGATCGGCGACGGAATCAACGATGCTCCGGCCTTGAAAAAGGCGGCGGTAGGGATCGCCATGGGCGGCGTAGGCAGCGACATCGCTGTAGACGCAGCAGATATCGTTCTGGCTGACGACGAGGTAAAAGAGCTCCCCCATCTTCTGGCGCTTGCCAAACGAACGATGTTCACCATAAAATGCAATCTGTCTTTCTCTATGGGATTAAACTTTCTTGCCATTGGGCTGGCTATCAGCGGAATTCTGAATCCGGTGGTGGGAGCTCTGGTCCATAACGCCGGATCGGTGATCGTTATACTGCATTCCGCTTTACTTTTGAAATGGAGGAAACAAACATGATGTTCAACGTGACCGCTTTAGCAATCGGAGCCTTGATTTTGGCCGGCGGCCTTTTTTATCTGATCAAAGAAAAAGAAGACGCGGAATCCCGCAAAATCTATGGAATCGTCAGCGGAATCGGCGCGGTTTTACTGATCGGCTTTGCAATAAAGACGATTACAGAGCTGCTGTAACGAAACAGACTGTTTTAAGAGTTCTAAAAGCAAAACGGCCGCTGCAG
>URRG01000173.1 GCA_900550095.1 uncultured Oscillospiraceae bacterium | reverse complement strand
TGAAAAAAGCGCCCATAAAGAGGTGATCGACGCCATAGTCTCTTTCGTTTTGGAGACCGGATTCTCTGTAAAGGGGATCACCTTTTCCCCTGTAAAAGGCCCCGAGGGAAATATTGAATACCTCATATATCTTAAAAAAGCGGAAGTTCCTGTTCTAGCGGTGCCTGTGGACAGCGCAGCTCTGGTGGACGAATCCCATAAGGTGCTGAACGGAGGGAGCTCTTTATGAATATTGCAGTCATCCCCAATCTGACCAAAAAAGACGCATTTCCTCTAACCGATAGGGCTGTAAAAACACTTCTTGCCCTTGGGGCGAAACCGCTGCTACCAGAAGAACTGCAGCCGCTGTTCCCTTTGCCTGGAGCCGCTTTCGCGTCTGAGAGAGAACTTTACAGAAACAGCGACACGGTTCTTTGTATAGGCGGGGATGGGACCATTATCCGCTGTGCGAAAGAAGCAGCCCGGTATGGGAAACCTGTTTTGGGGATCAACGTTGGGCGGCTTGGATTTGTAGCCGGATTGGAAGCCGACGAATTGGAGCGGCTTTCCGACTTGATCCACGGTGAGTATACGACCGAAGAACGGATGATGCTGGAGGTTTCCCTGGAAGAGAACGGGCTTGTGAAGCGGTATTATGCCCTCAACGACGCCGTTGTCGCAAGAGGCACTTTATCCCGGATATTGGATCTGCGGGTCTTACTGAATGAATCCAATGTGTGCGATTACAGGGCGGACGGTCTGATCGTCGCAACGCCTACAGGGTCCACAGCGTATTCTCTTTCCGCCGGAGGCCCTGTCATCGACCCCCGTATGCGCTGTATCCTGCTTTCGCCTGTATGCCCTCATTCTCTCTTTACCCGGCCCGTCGTTTTTGGAGAGGATTCTGAGCTCACTGTGATGGCCATGTCCCAATCAGGAGGCGAAGAAAGCTATCTGACTGTAGACGGCGTGATTTCTGTACCTTTGAAAACATATACCAGCAGTATTCGTATCCGAAAAGCGGATATTTCCGCAAAGATTATAAAACTGAAAAATCTCAATTTTTACGAAGTAGTAAATATGAAACTGGCCGAAAGGAGGGCGTAGCAGCTGTATGAAAAAAAATCGCCACACAAAGATCTTGGAACTGATTAACACCCACGACATCGATACGCAGGAGGAATTGCTGCGGCGTCTCCGGGAGGATGGCTTTGATGTGACACAGGCCACGGTATCCAGGGATATCAAGGAGCTCCGCTTGGTTAAAAGCCTGACGCCGGGGGGGAAATACAAATACTCTGCCGGAAAGGAAGGAAACCGGGATCATTCAACAAAATTTTATTCTCTTCTCGCAGACTCAGGGATCTCCAGCGTAAGCGCGGGAAATATGATAGTCATCAAATGCCAGGTGGGAATGGCCCAAGCTGTATGCGCTTCCATGGATGCTCTCCATTGGGATGGCATCGTCGGCACCTTGGCGGGAGACGATACGATTTTTATTGTGGCGAAGGATTCTGCCTATGCCCAGAAGCTGGCGGATGATTTCAGAAAAATGATGGGGTGAGCGGCTATGCTTTCTCAGCTGTATATCGAAAATATCGCTGTAATCGAAAAAGCCTCTATCGACCTGAAAAAGGGACTCAATGTGCTCACCGGCGAGACCGGAGCGGGCAAATCCATTCTGATCGATTCCATTAACGCAGTGCTTGGCGAGAGGATCTCCCGGGAGCTTGTTCGTACAGGCAGTCACGGGGCAAGGGTGAGTGCGCTCTTCAGCGAGCTTTCACCAGAACTTCTCTCCAAAATCCGGGAGTTGGGCTATGATGGAGAAGAAGATTCTATCCTGCTGCAGAGAGATATCTCCCCGGAAGGAAAAAGTGTCTGCCGGATAAACGGCAGGCCCGCTACCGCCGCTATTCTGCGGGAGGTAGGAGGAAGCCTTCTGAATATCCACGGTCAGCATGAAAATTATGAGCTGCTCTCTCCCGACCTCCATATGGCGTATATAGACCGGATGGAAGCGGATGTCTCTCTGCTTTCAGAGTATCAAAGCGCCTATTTTCATTGGACCGAGCTTCAAAAAAAAATCGAAGGCATGCGCATGGACGAATCCGAGAAAGCCAGAAGAATGGATCTGCTGCGTTTTCAGACGGAGGAGCTGGAAAGCGCCCAGCTCCGCGAGGGAGAGCGGGAAGAACTGGCCGAACTCCGCACCATGTATACAAACAGTGAGAGAATCGCCTCCGGCCTTACTGCCGCTCTTCTCTCCCTGGACGGGGATGAGGACTCGGACGGCGCGGTATCGCGCCTGCAAACGGCGGGGGAGGCTGTTTCCGACATAGCCAGGTATCTGCCGGAAGGAGGGGAGCTGGCTGAAAGGCTGAGAAGTCTTTCCTACGATTTGGAGGACTGTGCAGGAGAGATCCGCTCCCTTTTTCAAAAGGCCGAATACGATCCCAGAGAACTGGAACAGATCGAGGAACGTTTGGATCTGCTTTACCGGCTGGGAATGAAATATGGCTCTACCGAAGAGGAGATGCTTTCGTATCTGGAAAGCTGCCGGGAAGAATTGCAGAATATGGAATTTTCCGACGAGCTCCTGGAAAAACTGGAACAGGAGCGGCATGAAGCGGAAATGCAGATGCGGGAACTTGCGGCCAGGCTTTCTGAAAAAAGGAGAAAAGCAGGGCGGGAATTTGCTGCCAAGGTCAAATCGGAACTGACGTTCCTCAACATGCCCAACATTGAATTTGTTGTGGAACAAAAACATTGTGAGTACAACAGCTTGGGCTGTGACCGTATTCAATTCCTTATTTCCACAAATCCGGGGGAACCGCCGAAGCCTTTGGCCAAAATCGCTTCGGGCGGTGAGCTTTCCCGTATCATGCTGGCCGTCAAAACGGTTTTAGCAGGAAACGACCGGATCGGAACATTGATATTCGATGAAATCGACACAGGCATCAGCGGCAGCGCAGCGCATAAGGTGGGTCTTAAACTGCGGGAGGTATCAAAGCATAGACAGGTGCTCTGCGTGACCCATTCTGCACAGATAGCGGCTCTGGCGGATACGCATTTTCTGATTGAAAAGCATGTAAAGGACGGCAGGACCTATACACAGGTGCGTCCGCTGGAATATGAGGAACGTGTGCGGGAACTGGCCAGGATCATGGGCGGAGACGAGATAACCCGGCTCATGCTGGAAAACAGTGCTGAAATGCTGAAAATGGCGCAGAACCCTTGACAATCCACTCCGAATACCGTATAATACGCTCATCGGCTGAGATGGGAAGAAGTATATGGAGCCTTCCGCCAAAGAGAGCTTGTGGTCGGTGTGAACAGGCGCGGGAGTCCGTAGAAATACATCCCTGAGCCGCCCGGCTGAAGATTAGGAGTAGGCTTGGCCGTGTGCGCACGTTACAGCGCAGGGGTATAATATTTTTGTACCCATAAGGCCTCAGCCGTGAGACTGAGGTGAACTGAGGTGGTACCGCGGTTTTTCCGCCCTCTGCAAATTGAGCAGAGGGCGTTTCTTTTTCCCTCTGCGAAACAAAACAGGAGGTAAACAAAATGGGTGTGTATGATGAACTGAAGGCTCGCGGCCTGATCGCCCAGATGACCAACGAAGAAAAGATCAGAGAGCTGCTCAATGGAAAAGAACCCATAAAATTCTATATTGGGTTCGATCCTACGGCAGACAGCCTGCATGTGGGGCATTTTGTGCAGATCATGGTCATGGCTCACATGCAGCGGGCCGGACATATCCCAATCGCTCTTTTCGGCGGCGGAACGGGAATGGTGGGAGATCCCTCCGGCAAAAGCGATATGCGGAAGATGATGACAAAGGAAATCATCGACCACAATGTGCGCTGTTTTCAGAAACAGATGTCCCGGCTGATCGACTTTTCTGAAGGAAAAGCCATTATGGCAGACAACGGTGATTGGCTCCTGAACCTGAATTATATCGAGTTTATCCGCGACATCGGCGTACATTTCACTGTAAACCGGATGCTGGCGGCGGAATGCTACAAACAGAGGATGGAGAGAGGGCTTTCTTTCTTTGAACTCAACTATATGCTCATGCAGAGCTATGATTTCCTGGAGTTGAATCACCGCTACGGATGCGTCTTAGAGCTGGGCGGAGACGACCAGTGGAGCAATATCATCGGCGGTGTGGAGCTGCTCAGAAGAAAAGAAGGAAAAGATGTCTATGGTATGACCTTCACCCTTTTGACTACCAGCGAAGGGAAAAAGATGGGTAAAACGGAAAAAGGAGCCGTATGGCTGGATCCGGAAAAGACCTCTCCCTTTGAGTTCTATCAATATTGGCGCAATATTGCCGACGCCGATGTAGTTCGCTGCATGAAGATCCTCACCTTCCTGCCCCTGGAGCAGATCGCGGAATACGAAAAGATGGAGGGCAGCGAGCTGAACAAGGCTAAAGAAGTCCTGGCCTTCGAAGTAACGAAGCTGATCCATGGAGAAGCGGAAGCTGTGAAAGCTCAGGAAGCCGCCAGAGCTCTTTTCACCGCTGGAACAGACAGTGAACATATGCCCACTGCTGCCGTTTCCAGCTCTCTCTTCACAGAGGGAACCGCCGGTCTGCTGGATATCATGCAGGCTGCGAAGCTGATTCCCTCCAAGCGGGAAGGCAGGCAGCTTATAGAACAGGGCGGCGTAGCTGTAGACGACCGCAAGATCGCCGATCCCCAGGAGAGACTTTCTCTTTCCGATTTTGAAAAGGGATATGTAATTATCAAAAAGGGAAAGAAAAAGCATCTTAAAGTGACTGTCGAAGAATAAAGCTGTATCTCTGCGGAAGAGAACGCTTCCACAAAACTGGCCCGGCGGGATGGGGACGATCACCGCCGGGCTTATTTTATCCGGAAAGTATCAGGTTTCCCCTTTTCACAAGGCTCTGATTTTAGTATAATAAATGGCAATGAATAAATAAGCAACAGAAAGATTTGTATGGATATTGAAATAGTCAAAATCGATGTATGGGAATATGTGGCAAAATCCCACAGTCCGGTGTCTGCTTATGCATAGTGAATGCGGCCTTGCTGTGTCTGAAAACTGCCTCCGCGAGAACTCTCCTGTTCGGATCGAATGCCGTTCAATATATCTCAGAAGAGTTTCATCCCGGATACTATTTGGTAAGAAACAGAGAGAGTATCATATAAATATGCCGCTGACTCAGAATGTTTTACCGAAAAAATGCTTCTCAATATCCATCTTGACCTTATTTCCATACAAAGCTTCTGCCGCAGCGATCCAAAACAATAAGCTGCCGGAAAATGAATCCCTGTACGAAGCAGGCGATATCCTGCAAGCTGTATCGGACAAGAAAAATCAGCCAAGATAATGATAGAAAATAGAAAGGAAGGAACTGCATGACGCAGAAGATATCGCTCAGAAACAGGAAAAGCAAGGTAATGTCACCCTGTCTTTGGGCTCCCATATGTACGGCAGTTATCCTTGGAAGCATCTTTGCCGTCTTCAGTTTATTTCCTTTTGGGGAGAAGACTCTTTCTTGGTGCGATATGAATCAGCAGGTAATTCCTTTGATGCTGGACTTTAAGGATATAATAGCGGGGAAAAGCTCTATTTTTCTGAACATGCAGAATGCCGGCGGAATGAATTTCTGGGG
>URRG01000172.1 GCA_900550095.1 uncultured Oscillospiraceae bacterium | reverse complement strand
CCATGGAGAATCTTCATGAAATGGGGTATAAGATCAGCCTGCATGTGACCCGTTGTCACCATGGGCTTCATGGAAAAATTTCCGACGATGGCGTGAGCCCGCTGGAATATGACCATGCGAAAAATTACTGGAAGCGGCATGAGAAGCTGTATTCCCAGGCCAAAAACGAAGCCTGGTGGCCGGACGATGCAGACGGCGTGGATATGGCGCAGCGTCTTTGCCGCCACAGAATGTATTATGAGGGATCCCTGAAGTTGAATCCGGATACAAGACCTTTGCAGATGCAGAGGAACACCTTTCCCGGTGCTAACAAATGGGGTGGTATCATCTGGTCCGGCGATGTGCTTTCAGAGTGGGAAACCCTGAAGAATCAAATTCCCATTGGGCTCAATGTGGCCCTTAGCAGTTCCCCTTATTGGGGCACGGATACAGGCGGATTTTTCTGTACACCCGAATACGATGGGGAACTATTCCTGCGCTGGATGGAATATTCCGCTTTTACACCCATGTTCCGAGGGCATGGAAGGCCTTCCTTCCTGCATAATCCTTGGGGTTGGTCTATGTTCGATTCCCTGGATGAGATCCCGTTAGAGCTGGCTCCCGGCATGACCCATGACGGGCCTCCGCCTGCAGATGCGCTGCCGGATACCCGAGTGGAACCGCTCTGCAAGGAAATCATTCGTCTGCGGTATTCTCTCTTGCCGTATATCTATTCTCTTTCTCACGAGGCCTGCAGCGGTGTGCCTGTTATGCGGCCCCTGTGGTGTTATTATCCAGATGATGAACAGGCCGTTGCCACAGATTCAGAATACTTTTTCGGCAAAAGCTTGCTTGTTGCGCCCGTCACGAAAAAGGGTTCTGAAAGCTGGGGGGTATATCTTCCTCAGGGCCAGTGGTATCACTATTGGACGGGAAAGGCCTATGAGGGCGGCAGAGACTATACGGTTCCTGCACCTCTGGGGAAAATTCCTCTCTTTGTTCCTGCAGGCGGCATTCTGGCGAAGGCCCCTGTGGTGCAGCATGTGAATACAGAAAAGCGGGAGGATTTTGAACCTTTAACGTTGGAGATATATACCGGGGCTGATGGAGAATATGAGCTATATGAAGACGACGGCATCAGCCTGGGATATCAGCGAGGGGAGTGCACCAAGACGTATCTCCGTTGGGATGAAGAAACCAAGAAGCTCTCTGCTTCAGGGGTATCTTCCCTGTTCCCGGGAAGGGAAAGAGAAATCGAAATCCGTTTCATGCCTGAAGGACGTTTGGAGAAGTTTACTCTTCGGTATGAACCTATTATCTGATATGTGAATATGGAAGACGGCGCAGGGCCGGATTTTTCCAGGAGCGCGCCGGCTTCTGAAACTATATAAATACCTGTAAGGAGGAAAATGAAATGAACAAAGATCTTTCCGGAAAGACGCTGGGAATCATTCATGCTTCCCATATTACCATCGAGGCTATGCGCCCTTATATTCAGGAGTATATCCCCGAAGTTTCCATCATGCACCTGTGCGACGATACCATCCAAAGGGACAATATCGCTGCAGGCGCAGGCGTTATCCCCAAGAGAAACTATTATAAATTCGCCCAGTATGCTCATAACCTGGAAGAGGCGGGCGTAGACATGATTCTTCTGGCCTGCTCTACCTTTAATTATGCCGCTGAGCTGGGCCGCCCCATGATTGATACGCCTATCGCTCAGATCGACCGCCCGATGATGGAAAAAGCAGTGCAGACGGGCAAGAAGATTGGTCTGCTGGCCACCCTGGCAACCACGGTTCCCTCTTCCGAGAGACTTCTGCAGATTGCCGCTCGTGAGGCGGGCAAGGAAATCGAATGCAAGACGGTTCTCTGCGAAGAGGCCTTCGAAGCTTATTCCAGAGGAGATATTGAAGCTCACAACGCAATTCTGGTTGACGCTATCGCTAAGCTTTCTGAGGAGGTAGACTGCATCGTAATGGCGCAGCTTTCCATGTCTGCGCTGGCTCCCTTCCTGGGCGAGACCAAGGTGCCGGTGTATAACAGCGGTTCCACTGGTTTCCTTCGTGTACGCGAAATGTTGGAAAATATGTGAGTGCATTCGGCTGGTCGGCCGGCACCGCTACATATTGAATGAATAAAGAAAAGAGGGATATAACGTGGCGATATCAGCAGCAGCCGTGCGGGAGCTGGAACGGAACGCCAACCGCATCCGCCGGGATGTTGTGGAGATGATCGGCGTTGGGATGGCGGGCCATTTGGGCGGTTCCTGTTCGCTGGCAGATATTATCTCCGCACTGTATTTTCATACTATGCATCACGATCCGAAGAATCCCAAACTGCCGGAACGAGACCGGCTGATTCTCAGTAAGGGGCATGCTGCCATTGTGCAGTATGCGGCTTTGGCAGAATGCGGGTATTTTGACAAAGCTCTTCTGAAGACTTTGAAGAATTTTGGCTCTCCCTTGCAGGGGCATCCGGATCTGCGAAAGCTCACAGGTTTAGAGGCTAACACCGGCTCCCTGGGTCAGGGCGTTTCCATTGCGGCAGGCATGGCGGCGGCTCTGAAGTTAGATCAGAACCCGGCCCGGGTCTTTGTGGCCACGGGAGACGGCGAGCTGGCCGAGGGCCAGCTGTGGGAGGCCTTTATGGCCGCTGCAAACTTTAAGCTGGATAACCTGCGGGTAATTGTGGATAAGAACGGCCTGCAGGCCACCGGGAAGACGAAGGATCGTTTCCCTATTGAAAACATAGGCGGGCGGCTGGAGGCTTTCGGCTTTGCTGTGCAGGGAATCGATGGGCATAACATATCGGAAATTGTGGAAGCTTTTGAAAAAGCCGATACGGTGAAGGGAAAGCCCTCTGCCATTATTGCCCACACGATCAAGGGCAAGGGAATTCCCTTTGCGGAAAACGTGGCTTCCTTCCACAATGGGACGCTAACCCAGGAATTGTATGATGAAGCGTTGGAAGTCCTTGCGAAAAGAGAGGAGGCGCTCCTATGAGTATGCATAACCAGCGGCAGGAATACGGGAAGACCCTTGTGGAGCTGGGCCATGAAAATAAGAACATAGTGGCGCTGGAAGCTGATCTTGGCCTTTCTACCATGAGCAGCCTTTTTGGGAAGGAATTTCCGGAGCGGTATTTTGAAATGGGCATAGCGGAGCAGGACATGACCAGTTTTGCGGCGGGCCTTGCTTTAGGTGGGAAAATTCCCTTTGTGAACTCCTTTGCAGTGTTTGCCTCTGGTCGTGCTTACGATCAGATTCGCCAGAGCATCTGCACAGCGAACCTGCCTGTGAAGATCGTGGGTTCTAGCTCGGGCCTCTCCGATTTCGGCGACGGTGCCACTCATCAGGCTATTGATGATATGGCAATCATGAGCGTCCTGCCCAATATGACGGTATTGACCCCCTGTGATGGAATTGAAACCCGGAAGGCGGTTCGTTGGGCCGCGGCTTCAGAAGGGCCCGTATATATCCGTCTGAGCCGGAATGATCTGCCGGATGTATTTCCGGAGGAAGGCGTATATGATCCGTCAAAGCCTGTCCTTCTGCGAGAGGGAACGGATATTGTCCTCTTCAGTGTGGGAATTATGGTCCATGAAGCTTTGAAAGCGGCGGAACTACTGCAAAAGGATGGAATCAGCGCACGGGTGGTACATATTCCGGCGGCAAAGCCTATGGACGCAGAGGCCGTTCGCAGCATGGCACAGGGCGTGAAGGGAATCGTAGGCTGTGAGGAATGCTCTATTTACGGTGGTATCAATATGCAGTTGAGCTATATCTTCAGAGGCAGCGGCATTCCCATGGAGGCTGTAGCCGTCATGGATCGTTTTGGCCAGTCTGCCCATTCCCATGCTGAGCTTCTGGAAGCCTACGGCCTTACGGCACCCCATATTGTGGAGGCTGCCAAAAAGACATTGGCTGAATAAGTTGCTCGTTTATTCTAGTATATAAAATTTTACGATACAGGAGGAATTCACTATGAAAATCGGATTTATCGGCCTTGGCATTATGGGCCGTCCTATGTCAAAAAATCTTATTAAGGCTGGGTACGACCTCTGCGTTTGCGACATTGTAAAGGAAGCTGTTGAGGACGTGGTAGCCTGTGGCGCTGAAAAGGCAGCAACTTCTAAGGAAGTTGCTGAAAAGAGTGATGTCATCATCACTATGCTTCCCAATTCTCCTCAGGTCCGCGAAGTGCTCACAGGCAAGGATGGCGTGCTGGAAGGGATCCGTCCCGGAGCCATTGTTGTGGATATGTCTTCTATTGACCCCAACGTTTCCATTGAGCTGGAAAAGCTGGTTCGTGAGAAGGGCGCTCACATGATCGACGCTCCTGTTAGCGGCGGCGAGCCCAAAGCTGTGGACGGCACCCTTTCTATCATGTGCGGCGGCGAGCAGGAAGTATATGACAAGGTGAAGGACATTCTTCTGAAAATGGGTTCTTCCGCTGTGCTGGTGGGAAAAATTGGCAGCGGCAATATGACGAAGCTGGCGAACCAGATCATCGTGGCTGTGAATATCGCGGCTATGTCCGAGGCTTTTGTTCTGGCCACTAAAGCCGGAGTGGATCCGAAGAATGTATTTGAGGCCATCAAAGGCGGCCTTGCCGGCAGCACTGTGCTCAATGCCAAGGCTCCCATGGTTTTGAATCGTGATTTCAAGCCCGGTTTCCGCATTGAGCTGCATATCAAGGATCTGAACAACGCTATGAACGCTGCCGAAGCTGCGGAGATGGATCTGCCCCTGACGAAGACGGTTTTGGACATGATGAACCATCTGAAGGAAGAAGGGCTTGAAAAGTGTGACCACAGCGCTCTTGTCCGGTATTATGAGGAGGCGGAGCAGGTTGAGGTGAAGCCCCTGTGAGAATCGGCTGCTGTGTGAACATGCTGGCCGGTGAGGAGGATGCCGCCGGCTCCCGTTGGATTCCGCATCTGAAAGAATGCGGATATGATTATGTGGAACTTCCTCTGGCCCAGGTCATGGAGCTTTCAGAGGCGGATTTTGAGAAGCTCCTTGAAACTCTTTCAGAAACCGGTATTCCATGCGAATGCTGCAATAATTTTTTCCCGGCTTCCGTGCGCCTTACAGGACCGGATGCAGATCCCGCTAAGGCGGAGGAATACATGGAGCGTGCAATCAAACGTGCATCCCGGCTGGGGGCAAAGGTGATTGTATTCGGCAGCTCAGGGGCTAAAAATGTCCCCGATGGATTTGATATGGAAAAGGCTTTTGAGCAGGTTGTCTTTGTCTTGAAAAAAGCGGGAGCAATTTGCCGCAAGTATGGGATCACCGTTGCTATTGAGCCGCTGAACCGGAAGGAGAGCAACCTCATTTTAAACCTTTCCGAGGGGGCCGCGCTGATGGATGCGGTCTCCATGCCGGAAGTTGGGCTTCTGGTAGATTATTACCATTATGTCATGGAAAAGGATACAGCTGAGACGCTGCGCCGTGTAGGGCCAAAGCTCTGTCATGGACATTTTGCAGAACCAAATGGCCGTGTGTTTCCCAGAGAAGCGCTCTCTGCATATAAGGAGTTTTTTTCCATACTGCGAGAGACCGGATATGACGGAAGGTGCAGCATAGACGCTGCGCCGTGTAGGGCCAAAGCTCTGTCATGGACATTTTGCAGAACCAAA
>URRG01000171.1 GCA_900550095.1 uncultured Oscillospiraceae bacterium | reverse complement strand
TAAATGAAACCGCCGATACCGGCGGAAAGACCGCCGTAAACAGGCCCCAGCATCAGGCCGGAAAGGATCCCGAACACATTGCCGAAACCGATCTGCGCTTTTGTCCCCATAAGAGGGAACTTGATGCTGAGATAATATCCCACCAATACCACTGCTGCAAGCATGCCCGTAAAGGCAAGATTGACGATAGGCTTTTTTCCTGTCACATTGATTTTCATATTGTCTGCGCCCCCGTTGCAAGGTTTTTAAAACTGTGCTACTATAATAGCGTAAAACTGTCTCTGTTGAAATACACAGTTTATAAAAAAATGAGAAGTACAGTTTTGCATGACGAGCCCTTGCGGTGAATACAGGAAAAGAAAGAGAGCGTTTTTATGGCGTACGACTACATCGACCTGCGCCCCGGCAGCGGCCCGCTTTACGGGCGGCTGTATGAAGCACTGAAACGTGCTATAGAATCCGGACGACTCGCCAAAGGGAGCCGCGTCCCCTCTATCCGTAAGCTTTCGGAGGATCTCGGACTCAGCCGCACCACTATCGAAAGCGCTTATCAGCAGCTCTCTGTGGAAGGCTATATCAAAAGCGAGCCGCAGCGGGGATACTTCGTTATCTTCGGCAGCCGCCCTCTGTCGCCCCCCTCCCGAGGAGACCGCCGTCTGCCGCCTCCAGCGTTCCTTTCCCATATCCGGTTCGATCTGGGTACGGACAGAATCGACGCTTCCCACGCGGATTTGAAGCTGTGGAAACGGCATATCCGGGAAATCCTCACCCGCCAGGATCTCCTCATTTCCTACGGAGATCCCCAAGGCGAGCCTGCCCTGCGGGAAGCCCTTTCCGCTTATGCCTACCGGCTTCGGGGCGTTGCCGCCGAACCGGAAAATATCGTTGTAGCTGCCGGGACACAGCCTCTCCTCTCCATAGTCTGCGGGCTTACCCGAAGAAAAAAGGTCGCTCTGGAGGAACAGGGCTTCCGGCAGGCCGAGCAGGTCTTCGCCGACTGCGGGATGGAAATCTGCTTTCTGCCCAGCGACGGGGCGGGGCCCTCCCTTTCCCATCTGCAGGAATCCGGGGCAAAGCTTGTATATGTAAATCCCTCCCATACAAGCGGGACAGCCGGCGCCGTCCCCATGAGCCGCCGCTATGAGCTGCTGGCCTGGGCCCGGGAAACCGGCTCTCTAATCATTGAAGATGATTACAACGGCGAACTGCGCTACAATGCGCGGCCCATCCCCGCTCTGCAGGGCCTGGGCGAAAATCAGCCCGTGGTGTATCTGGGCTCTTTTTCCAAGCTCCTGCTTCCCTCCGTGCGCATCAGCTATATGGCCCTTCCTCAGGAACTGGCTTCCCTTTACCGAAGAAGGGCCTCCAACTATAACCAGACGGCCTCTAAAACGGAACAGCTGGCTCTGGCCTCCTATATCGGAAGCGGGCAGATGGAGCGCCATCTGCGCAGGCTCCGGAAGCTTTATGGGGAAAAAAGCCAGTCTATTATGAGAGCGCTGCGCGCGGCCTTTCCCCATATCCCCTTTGCTTTGCAGGAAACGGCGCTTTACTGTTCCTTTTCCCTGCCGGAGGCCTTGGCCGAAAGCCTTGTGCATTCGGCGGAAGAAGGCGGGATCCGCCTCCGCTACCGCCGCGAAGGCAGGCGGGCCGCTATGGTGATCGGATTCGCGGGTACGCCGCTGGAAGACATCCCCGCAGCCGTTGAAGCGCTCAAAACGGTCTGGGAGCCTTTCCGGAAGGAGCTTGAGAGCCTGGGAGGCCGGGAGGCCCGCTGAAGAGCGGGATCCTTCGGGAAAAAGAAAACAAAGAGGAAAATCTCCCGGCCCGGTTGTTATTTCTGAAAAAGTGATGTATCATGAAGCAGGGAAAGTTTGTCCCCCGCAGCCGCCGGAAATATATTTTCCGCCCGGATTTTGGACGAGTAGAGCTAAAGGAGTTGTTTCTGTGAAAACCTACGAACGTTTTTTGAAGTATGTGAGCTTCGACACCACCTCCAACGATAAAAATCCTCAGTGCCCCAGCACGGAAAACCAGCGTGTTTTTGCAGGTGAGTTGGTAAAGGAACTTTTGGAAATGGGCGTTTCCGACGCGAGAGTGGATGAGCACGGCTATGTATACGCCTCTCTCCCCCAGAACTGCGAGACGGAGCTGCCTCCCTTAGGGCTGATCGCCCATATGGATACAACAGACGCCGCGCCGGGCTGCAATATCAAGCCCCGCATCGTGGAAAACTACGGCGGAGAGGATATCCTTCTCAATGAGGAAAAGCATATTGTTCTCAGCCCCTCCGATTATCCCGATTTAAAAGACTACACAGGCCAGGATCTCATTGTAACGGACGGAACTACTCTTCTGGGCGCGGATGATAAGGCCGGTGTGGCAGAGATCATGAGCCTGGTGGAATTCCTGCAGAAGGAAAATCCCCCTCACAGAACCATCTGCATCGCCTTTACCCCCGATGAGGAAATCGGCAGAGGCGCCGATCTTTTCGACGTGGAGGGCTTCGGCGCTAAAATCGCCTATACGCTGGACGGCGGCAGGCCCGGCGAGATCGAATATGAAAACTTCAACGCTGCTTCCGCGGAACTGACGGTCCACGGGCTGAGCATCCACCCCGGAAGCGCCAAGGATAAGATGAAGAACGCCGTTCTTCTGGGGATCGAGTTCAATTCCCTGCTTCCCGTCAGAGAAATCCCTGAAAATACGGAAGGCTATGAAGGCTTCCATCATCTGAACCATATGGACGGCTGTGAAGAACTGGCTTCTCTTCGCTACATCATCCGGGACCATTCCCGGGAAAAATTTGAACAGAAAAAGGACTTTTTCCGCCGGGCGGCGGACTTCCTCAACGCTAAATATGGGGAAGGAACTTTCGAGCTGAAGATCACCGATTCCTATTACAACATGCGCGAGGTCCTGGAAGACCACATGGAACTGGTGGAGGATGTGCGCCGGATCATGGAATCCATGGGGATCGACCCTATCAGCGTACCCATCCGCGGCGGAACGGACGGTTCCCGTCTCTCGTATATGGGCATCCTCTGCCCCAATCTCTGTGCGGGCGGGGCCAACGCGCACGGCCGCTTTGAATATGTTCCCATCCAGAGTATGGATACCATCGTAGAACTGCTGAAAAAAATCGTTGCTGCCTGATTTTCCGAAATCCACAGGGCGGAGCACGGCTGAAACCGGCGCTTCCGCCCTTTTCGGTATTTGGAGGATACAGAGGCGGAAAAGGAGACCTGTTCATGATTTGCGAAGAAGAATGGAACCGCCTGCTTTCTCTTGCGAAGCTTTCCGTTTCAGAGGAGGAAAAGACCGCCCTGCGGACAGATCTAGAGGCCATGGTAGCCTTTGCTCAAAAAATGGGGGAACTGCCCTCTGCAAAACCGGAAGACGAGGCGGCAGCCTCCAAAGGCGGTTCATCCGCTGCCCTTCGGGAGGACAGCCTTCAGCCTTCCCAAGACCGCATCCGGATTTTGCAGAACGCTCCCTTTGCCGAAAACGGCTTTTTCCTGACCAGGGGAAATTTTTAGGAAACGGGGAAATCCTAAGAAAAGACCGAAGAAAGGAGCAGGCTTCCTCTCGGGAAGCCGCGGTAAATATATGACTGATTTTCCCGCCAAAAATGAAAAAAATGCCGGCAGGCACCCCCACGCAGGAGACCGTATCCGTCCTCTTCAAAGTTTTCTGCTCCGAAAGGAATGCACCTGCCGGGAGCTGACGGAGGCTTATCTTTCAGCTGCGGAGCATTCCCCTTTGAACGCCTATGTGCGTTTAACGCCGGAAACGGCTCTTGACGCGGCCCGTGCCACAGACCGCCGCATTGCCTCAGGAGAGGTCCTTTCCCCGCTGGAGGGGATTCCCATGGCGCTCAAGGACAATCTTTCCACAGACGGGATCCCCACCACCTGCTGTTCAGCCATGCTGGAAACCTATGTCCCCATATACGACGCCACTGCCTGGAAACTGCTGAAGGAGCAGAACGCCGTCCTGCTTGGAAAAGCTAATATGGATGAATTTGCCATGGGTTCCACCTGTGAAACCTCCTTCTTCGGCGGTGCCTTAAATCCGTATGGAGAAAACCGGGTGCCCGGCGGCAGCTCAGGCGGCTCGGCGGCGGCTGTGGCGGCCGGCCTTGCCGCTTATTCCTTGGGTACGGACACAGGCGGCTCCATCCGGCAGCCGGCTTCCTTCTGCGGACTTGTAGGCCTGAAACCCACCTATGGAGCCGTTTCCCGATACGGGCTCATCGCCCACGCCTCCAGCTTCGACCAGATCGGCCCTATGGCCTCTTCCGCTATGGACGCCGCTGTTGTGCTGGACGCGATAGCAAAGCCGGATCCTAGGGATCCTACCTGCCGGGGGATTCTGTCTTCCGCCGTGGAAGGGCTGGGAGCTTCCCTCAGGGGAAAGCGGATCGGTATCCTGCGGGAGGGGTTTCAGGGAAGCCGGAAGGAAATCCGGGAGGCCGTTCTGAAGACTGCAGGAGTACTGGAGGAGCTGGGTGCGCGGACGGAGGAATGCAGCGTCCCTCTTCTGCCGGAAGGCCTGCAAATCTACTATGTTCTGGCCTGCGCGGAGGCATCCTCCAATTTGGGCCGGTACGACGGCATCCGGTACGGCCGCGCTCCGGCCACAGGATCGAACGCCGGAGACCACGGCTGGCGCGAATACATCCTCAAAGCCCGAAACGAAGGGTTTGGACGGGAGGTAAAACGGCGTATCCTGCTGGGGACCTTCGTGCTCAGTTCCGGCTATTACGACGCATTCTACAAAAAAGCCCAGGCGCTTAGAAGGGAACTGACCCGGCAGCTCCGGGCGGCGCTGAAAGATTTCGACTGTTTGCTGCTGCCTGCCACTTCCACGGCGGCCTTCCCGGCCGGAGCCTTAGGGGACGACGCAGTGGAAAGCTTTGAAGCCGATTTCTGCACCGTGGCGGCCAACTGCGCGGGGCTTCCGGCTCTCAGCTTCCCCTGCGGGATGACGCCGGAAGGTCTTCCCATCGGGGCCCAGCTTTTGGGAAGGCCTTTTGAGGAGCCCTTCCTGCTGAATCTCGTCTGGCAGTATGAGGAGGAGGCCCCTCCCATTCCGAAGCCGCCCAAATTTGCAGAAAAAACAGCAGGAGGTGTGTCGCTTGGCGCATACGGCTTGTGAATACGAAATGACCGCCGGGCTGGAGACACATGCAGAGCTTTCCACAGAGACGAAGATTTTCTGCGGCTGCTCCACCGCCTTCGGCGGCGAGCCTAATACCCGCTGCTGCCCCGTGTGTATGGGAATGCCGGGCGTTTTGCCCAGCCTGAACCGCAGAGCAGTGGAGTTTGCGGTTTTGGCCGGCCTGGCCGTCAACTGCACGATAAACCTCTATTCCCGGATGGACCGGAAAAACTACAGCTATCCTGACCTGCCGAAGGCTTATCAAATCACCCAGTTTGATCTCCCCATCTGTGAAAACGGCTGGATCCGGCTTCGGAACGGGCGGGCGATCCGGATCCGACGCATCCACATAGAGGAGGACGCAGGGAAGCTCATCCGGGAAGGAGATTCCGTCCGCATAGACTACAACCGATGCGGGGTGCCCCTGATCGAAATCGTCACGGAACCGGATATACGCTCCCCCGAGGAAGCCCGGGAATACGTGGAGGAGCTTCAGAAGATACTGCGG
>URRG01000170.1 GCA_900550095.1 uncultured Oscillospiraceae bacterium | reverse complement strand
GGCTTCGCCAAAGGCTCCATCTTCACGAACCACTGCTTGGAAACCATGGGCTCCACGGTAGTGTGGCAACGGTAACAGGTCCCCACCTCGTGCTGCAGAGGCTCCGTCTCTTTCAGATATCCGCCGGCCTCCAGGTCTTTAAGGATAGCCTTGCGGGCCTCCAGGGTGGTCATGCCGGCATATTTGCCGCAATCCAGCACCTGAGGTTCATCCGCAGCGGCCTTCCCGCTTTTGAAAAGCTCTTCTGCGGCGGCCTTGTCGGCGGCGCCGGTCATATGGCCATCGTAGGTGAACACCCGAACGATAGGCAGATCATGCCGCTTGCCCACCTCGTAGTCGTTGGGGTCGTGAGCGGGGGTGATCTTTACAACGCCGGTGCCCTTTTCCATATCCGCATGTTCGTCGCACACGATGGGGATCTCCTTATTGAGCAGGGGCAGGAGCACATGACAGCCGTGCAGGTGAGCATAACGGGGGTCTTCCCCGTTGATAGCTACGGCAGTATCTCCCAGCATGGTCTCCGGACGGGTGGTGGCCAGCTCCAGCTTTTCCCCCGTCTCCTTCACCGTATACAGAAGATGCCAGAAGCGGCCGTTCTGAGGGGCGTATTCCACCTCGGCGTCTGAAATAGACGTGTTGCAGTGAGGGCACCAGTTCACCATCCGATTGCCTCTGTAGATCAATCCCTTTTCATAAAGATTGACGAATACCTCACGCACAGCCCTGGAGCAGCCTTCATCCAGAGTGAAGCGCTCCCTCTCCCAGTCGCAGGAGGAGCCCAGCTTCTTCAGCTGCTCGATGATGCGGCCGCCGTATTTCTCCTTCCAGGCCCAAGCCCTTTCCAGAAAGCCCTCCCGGCCCAAATCCTCCTTGGAAAGGCCCTCTTCCCGCATAGCCTCCACGATCTTGGCCTCTGTAGCGATGGAGGCATGATCCGTTCCGGGGAGCCAGAGGGCGCTGTAGCCCTGCATGCGCTTCCAGCGGATCAGGATATCCTGCAGCGTCTCGTCTAAGGCATGGCCCATATGCAGCTGCCCAGTGATATTCGGCGGCGGGATCACGATGGTGTATGGCTTTTTCTCCGGATCCGGCTCCGCGTGGAAATAGCCCCCCTCCGTCCAGAATTTGTAAATCCGATCCTCTACCTCCCGAGGCTCATAGGTTTTTGCAAGCTCCCTGCTCATTCCGATTCCTCTCTTTCTTCAAATATGATATGCTGGAAAAACCGGCCTTTCCGCTTATGCCCGGCGTATCGGCGCCCGGGACGGAAAGCTGCCGGAACAGCTTTCCCCAAAATCACCTCTGAAAAATCAAAAACCCCGGATATGCATCTGTCTGATACATATCCGGGGCGAAATTCTCCGCGGTACCACCCGTATTCGGCTCTGCCGGGAAGCCTCCCCCAAGCCCTCTGCTCCGCCGCCGGCGGACAAGCCTTAACGCGGCCAACGCCTGCCCCTATTCCTCATTTTTGGGTTCAGAGCAGAAACTCCGGGGCGACTCATACGCGTTGGCCGTCTGCCGGCTCTCACCATCCGCCGGCTCTCTGAAAGACCGCACCCTCCGCCTTTTCCCCATCGCAGTTTTTGAAATGTTCTGTTGATGAATTGCCTTTATTATACCTGCGGCCCCTGCCTTTGTCAAGCGCCGGGGTTCAGCCTCCCTTTACAGGAACCGGGGATTCTGCGCCGCCTGTCAGCAGACCATCCGCTATGGCGCAGAGACAGAGACAGCGGAGGGTATTCCGTTCATCTGCTATCTCTACGCACCAGCGGCATCCGTCCGCTCCCCATTCTGTGCCGTGGGTCATGATAAGACTCCTGTCCACATCGATCACATCAAAATTCCCCATAGAGATATCACCCCGGAAGCTCCAATTTGGATTGCGAACGGAAATACTCCCCCCTGCGGGAGAAAGGTTCTGCAGAAGGGTCATACGCCTCTCGCCGGGGATCTCGACAGTGAATTTGCTGAGAGACGCCGTTCCCACGCCTGTTATGCGGGCCGCCTCTCTGCCTTCGGGCGTCATCAGAGAGAGCTTGGCGGAAAGAAGCGAACGCATGCCCGCGACTCGGAAGGCGTCGTTTCCCATTTCGTCGCAGACCCAAAAGAGCACCCTGCCGCTCTCCGCCGCCCGTTTCATATAAAAACGCACCAAAACGCCTCCCTCCTGCTATTTTGAAGTATTATTTTAGCATTCTCCACGAGATATAGCAAGAAATTATCTGTTAATTTTACCAAATTTCTCCTCTGCTTATACCGTTTTCTAACACAGCAGGGAAGGCTTTTCCCTTTCGAGAAAAGCCTTCCCTCAAACAGCCGGTATATTCCAGGCTATGCTCATGCGTTCGAATTCTCTGCAAATGCGGAGTGCGCCAAAACAGGCGTATGCTTTGTATTTTCCATAGAAAAGGCAATATTAGTGGCATGATCCGCAATGCGCTCCAGATTGGTGAGAGCATCGGTATACACCGAACCTGCAAGGGCTGTGCAGAGCCCCTGATTCAGCCTTTCGATGTGCTTATTCTTCAGACGGTCCGTCTCATTGTCGATGACCTCCTCCGTAGCGTTCACATTGAAGGCAAGCTGCGTATCGCCGCTCCCTTTGAGGAACAGCTGCATGGAATCCGCCAAAATCTGCAGCACAAGCTCCTGCATACGCTCCAGTTCTTCTGTGGCGGTTTCGCTCAAAGAAGCCTTTCCGCTGATGACGATCTCCGCTTCCTCGCCGATATTCTCGCTGTGGTCGCCGATCCGTTCATAATCCGACACCACATGGAACAGCGCGTTGATCACCTTCCGGTCGTTCTCTTCCAGCTCCAAAGCATTGATCTTCACAAGATATTCCGTGATATTCTGGTTCAGGAAATTGATGATTCCCTCGTTTTCCTTGAGCTCCTCTATCTTAGCTTCATCCTTGGTAAAGAGTGCATCCATAGCGTTTCGGAAATTCGTTTCCGCCAGGCGGGCCATACGCTCCACCTCTTTGATGACCTGGGTCACAGCAATAGGAGGAGTACTCAGAATGCGGGGATCCAGGAAAGAAAGGCTCATGGCCTCGCGCTTCTTATCCTCGCCGGGTACCATGCGGCACGCAAGATTCACCAGCACATTGCTCAGAGGCAGCAGGATGGAAGTCATAACCAGATTAAAGATGATATGGATAAGGGAAATCTGCATGACCACATTGCCCGGCGCAAGGGCCTCTATCCAACTCACAATAGGCAGGCACAGGGTCAGAACCGTGAAAAGAACAGCTCCTATCATATTAAAGAGCAGATGGACCATTGCCGTCCTCTTGGCCGTCCGGGTGGTCCCGATGCAGGAAAGCAGCGCCGTAACGCATGTTCCGATGTTCTGGCCGTAGATCACAAAAATAGCGGAATCCAAACCGATGGCGCCGCTCAGGGCCAAAGCCTGCAGCACGCCTACAGAGGCGGAAGAGCTCTGGATAACCGCGGTAAACACCAGGCCCACCAGAAGACCCAAAATGGGATTTCTCAGCTGGACGATAGCGTTCCTGAAAAACTCCGATTCACTCAAAGGCTCCATGGAAGTGCTCATAACAGACATTCCATAGAACAAAACGCCGAAGCCCGTGACGATCTGCCCCACATGGCGGCGGTTCACCTTTTTGCTGAACTGCATCAGGATCACACCCAGGAAAATAGCCAGAGGAGCCAGCGCGTTCAGCTTGATGGCGATCAGGAAGCTGGTCACCGTGGTCCCTATGTTCGCGCCCATGATCACGCCAACCGCCTGGGCCAAATTCATGATCCCGGCATTTACGAAGCCGACCACCATCACGGTAGTAGCCGAAGAACTCTGGATCACCGCTGTAACCAAAATACCAATCAGAGCACCCATGTACTTATTGGTCGTCAGGCGCTCCACAAGACTTTTCAGTCTGGAACCGGCTGTCAGCTCGAGGCCGTCTCCCATCAGCTTCATACCGAACAGGAAAAGCCCCAATCCGCATAGAAGCATCATCCCATTTTCCAGTGTCATATGAACCCTCCATCAATCAATAAACCTTAGCAAATATTCAATTTATATCCGTCTCTAAAATACTTCCGATTCCGAATAAATTTGAGACAGTACTTTCATAATATTCTATTTGTAGATTCTTTGTATTCCAATTTGACAAAATAACTTTGAATCCGCAAATAAAATTTCGATTCTTATTAACTCATTTTTATTTAGTTATCCTTACCACGCTCACTACCTGTCAGCCTGAATTGTATCCTCCTGGCCGCAATGCCGCTGATCTGACCATTTCCATTTTCAAAAAAACATGCTACAATTACAGTAAACGGCCCTTTCCCTTATTTCTGAAAATCTTCCGGCGCGCCTGCTGCGCCTGTGACTGTGATAGGGAGGAATCATATGCGCCCGCTGCTTTCTCTCAAGCGTCTGTGGATTCTTCTGACGCTGCCTGCGGCTCTTGGCCTGCTCTGGGCCGCAGGAAATCCTGATTTTGCCGAGTGGTACGCCCTGCACCCGTATGCGTTTCTGTCAAAGATCGGGAATGCGGTCACCGGCGTTCTTCCTTTTTCCCTGGCAGAAATACTTCTCATTCTGTGTATCTTCGGCATTCCTATCGCTTTTATCTGGTTTCTGGTGCATGTCTGCCGCTCCAAGGGCAGAAGGAAGACCGTTCTGGCAAAAGGCGGCATCGACCTGCTCTGTACACTGAGCGTGCTGCTGCTTCTCTTCACGCTCAACTGCGGCATCAATTACAGCCGGCACACGTTCGCCGAGACCTGCGGGCTGGAAATACGTCCCTCCTCCACAGAGGAGCTTACGGAGCTTTCCCGCTATCTGGCCGGGAAGCTCAACGAGCTGCGTCCTCTTGTGAAGGAAGACGAAGACGGCGTGATGATCTCTTCCTTTTCCTCTCTCCAGGAGCAGGGAGAAGCGGCCCGCAAAGCTTTCAACGCCCTTCACAAGGAATATCCTCTTCTTTCGCCCGGCTACAGCGACCCCAAGGCGGTGATGAATTCCAGGGTCATGTCCTGGTTCCACATTACGGGGGTGTATTTCCCCTTCACCTTTGAGGCCAACGTGAACGTGGACGCGCCCGCCTATTCCATCCCGGCAACCATGTGCCACGAGCTCTCCCACCTGCGGGGATTCATGCGGGAGGACGAAGCCAATTTCATCGGCTATCTAGCCTGCTGCCGCAGCGAAAGCCCGGATTTTCAGTATTCCGGCTATATGCTGGCTTTTCTATATACCAACAACGCCCTCTGCTCAGCGGACGGAGAGACAGGTTCCGCCGTCTATGCAGAGCTTTCCGAGGGCGTCCGGCGGGACTATGCCGCCAACAACGCCTACTGGCAGCAATTTGAAGGCCCTATGAAGGAAATCTCCAGCTCTGTCAACAATTCCTATCTGAAAGCCAACGGCCAGGAGGACGGCGTGAAGAGCTACGGCCGCATGGTGGATCTGCTCCTGGCCGAATACCGCGCCCAAAAAGAGT
Organism: uncultured Oscillospiraceae bacterium; assembly: GCA_900550095.1. Taxonomy (GTDB): domain Bacteria; phylum Bacillota; class Clostridia; order Oscillospirales; family Acutalibacteraceae; genus UMGS1264. Next base: position 222 of record URRG01000170.1, on the reverse strand, counting down.
GAGCCTCCCGCGGCTCCCCGCTTTGCAGCCCGGATCCCCTGCCCTCCTATCCATCTCAATTTTAGCAAGGAAGAACGAATATGAAAACTTTCCTGTTTCTCTGCGGGCCCAACGGCATTGGGAAAACCACCATTGCAAAGGAAATCCTGCATCGTCTCCCCCGCTCCGCCTATGTGGATTCCGACGCCTGCCGGATGATGAATCCCTTTGTGCTCAACGACG
>URRG01000169.1 GCA_900550095.1 uncultured Oscillospiraceae bacterium | reverse complement strand
CTCTCCGCAGCCGGGGCGTTCCCGGCTGCCCGCTTTTCCTCTGCCGGAGCCTCCGGCAGAAGATGCAGGATCGTGCAGGAAAGGGGCGCTGTAAAGAGCTCTCCTTCTTCGCTGGGGGAAGCGCCGAAAAGCGCCTCCGCCCGGTGCCACTCCGGCCCCAGCCGGAAGCGCCTGGGAGAATCGCTGCGGTTTACAGCGCAGAAAACGGCGTCGTTTTCGTCCTGCCGGATATAGGCCATTACGTCGTCCTGGGCCATGCGGGGCTCAAACGAGCCTTCCTTCAGGCAGGAACAGCTTTTGCGGAAAGCTCCCAGACGTCTGTAGAATTTGAGCAGGCTCTGCTCCTCCTTCCCCCAGGGATAGGGGGCGCGGTTGAAAGGATCCCGGTAGCCTTCCATACCCGCTTCGTCCCCGTAGTAGATGCAGGGCACGCCCGGAAGGGTGAACTGCATGGCGGCCGCCAGCCGGAGAAGGCGCAGGCCCCGCTCCCGCTGTTGCGGGGAAAGCGTCTGCCGGCTCTGCCATTCCCGGCCTCTGCCGGAGGAAGGCTCGCCCGCCAGAACGGTGAGGGCCCGCTCCGTATCGTGGGTGCCGATGTGGTTCATCAGCAGCCGCAGGACCTGAGGGGGATAATTTTCCGCCACGGAGAGGATAATTTCCATCATATCGGAGGGAGAAGCCCCCGTAAGAAAACCCAGCACGGCGTTGCGGAAGGGATAATTCATGACGCTGTCCAGCTGGCGGCCCAAAAGATAGCGCCGCCGCTGGCCGTAAGCGCTTTTGTTGGAAGCGTCCTCCCATACCTCGCCCAAAATGAGGGCTTCTGGATTTTCCTTCTTGACGGCTGCCCGCAGGCCCTCGAGAAAGGGATCCGGCAGCTCGTCGGCTACGTCCAGCCGCCAGCCGGAAGCGCCCGCCTTCAGCCATTTGCGAACGATCCCTCTTTCCCCGTTGATATATTCCATATAGTGGGGATCCGTTTCCTTCACGTTGGGGAGCGTGTCGAAATTCCACCAGCATTCGTAGTCGTCGGGCCAGTGGCGGAAGGTATACCAACTGGCGTAGGGGGAATAAAAATCCTGATAAGCGCCGGGGCCGGGGTAACGGCCCTCCCGGTTGAAATAGACGCTGTCGCTGCCCGTATGGCTGAAGACGCCGTCCAGCAGGATGCGGATCCCGTATGCTCCCGCTTCCCGGCAGAGGGCGGCAAAATCCTCCTCTGTGCCGAGCAGAGGATCTATGCGGCTGTAATCCGCCGTGTTATAGCGGTGATTGGAGTGGGCCTCGAATATGGGGTTCAGATAGATGCAGGTGACGCCCAGGGAATGCAGATAGGGAAGCTTTTCCCGGATGCCGCAGAGATCGCCGCCGAAATAGTCGGAGTTGGTGATCTCCCCCTGTTCGTTGGGCCGCCACTCCGGCCCCTCGTCCCAGGAAGCGTGCATAGTACGGCCCCAGGGAAGGGCTTCCTTCGGTTTACCGGAGGAAAAGAACCGGTCCGGAAAAATCTGGTACAGAATGCCGCCGGCCAGCCAGTCCGGCGTGGAGAATCCCTTTTCATAGACGGTCAGCTGCCAGAGGAGCCCGGTGTGTTCCAGCGTGCTCTGGCCGCCGGGGCCGAAATGGGCCCGCTTCAGGGGGAGGGTGCCGTTCCACGTATCGATGGTGAAATAGTAAAAATACAGCCCTGCGTTTTGGGGAATATAATGACACTCCCACCATTCCCGGTCGTTTCCGTTCATTCCGCACCAGAACATGCCGTAGCATTCCTCGCCCGGAAAACCGTCGCGCACCACGTGGAGACAGGCCGCGGAACAGTGGAGATCGCGCTCCACCGTGATGCGGAAATGCACAGGCTGCTGTTCGGAAACGGCACCCAGTGGGCTGCGGTGCAATGGATTTCTGGAATTGAACATCATGATTCGATCCGCCCTTATATCGAAAATTGTTGAGTGAAGGTATAGAAGAAATTTAGGGGATTTCCGGTTCCTTCCGCAGGGAACAGAAGAAAAACGCCGCTTCTTCCTGTGGGCGTTCCGCCGCTGCGGAAAATGGAAAGGCCGCCGGGATCCAGGAAAGCAAATGATCAGAACCGGACTGTCCTGAGGGAATAATTTCCTTTATTATACCCTTTTCGGGCCTGCCGTTCAAGAGACCGTTCAGCGGGCCGAAAGAGAGGAAAGGGCACTGGCTTACAGCTGCCCTGTAATTGACAGATAAGGGAATATATGGTATATTTTATAATATAGTATTTAAAACTATATTATAGGCTTGTTTTTACTATTCTATGTACACGAAAGATTTTTTATTTGTGCCCACAGGCCGGCCAGATTTGGGTCTCCATGGCTTTACAGGGCTTTGGGCGCGGTCCCATGGATCGACAGGAGGTATTTTTGTGAGCTTGTCTATATGGAAGGGCGTCCGGTTTCAAATCACGACGGATTCCAACTCGGATCTGCCTAAGAGCTACTGCGAAGAGCATGGGGTGAGCATGCTGTTTTTGGGGTACACCATGAGCGGGATCACCTATGGAAGGGATGCATCCCTGCCGGAAAAGGAGTTTTACGCCGCGATGCGCGCAGGAGAACTTCCCACCACCTCCGGCATCAATTTCGATCAGGCCAGGGAGATGTTTTCCGTTTTGGCGGAAAGAGGGCAGGATGTTCTGCATATTGCTTTTTCATCGGCTTTGAGCAGCAGCTATTCGGCGGCCAAAGCCGCCGCTGAAGAGGTGGAAGCCGCGTATCCCGGGAGGAGGGTTTTCGTGATCGACTCTCTGTGCTGCTCCTTGGGAGAAGGGCTTCTGGCGCATAAGCTCGTGAAGCTGCGCGACCAGGGAAAAACGGCGGAGGAAGCCGCCGCCTGGGCGGAGGAGAGCAAGCTCCATGTGTGCCACAATTTTACGGTGGACGATCTTTTCCATCTCCACAGGGGGGGACGTGTTTCCAAGACGACCGCTGTGCTGGGAACACTGATCAATATGAAGCCGGTGCTTCATGTGGATAACGAAGGAAAGCTGACGGCGGTGGGGAAGGTCCGCGGAAGAAAGAACGCCCTCAAGGCCCTTGTGGACAATATGGAAAAGCAGGTAGGCGGATATGAAAATCCCGAGGTGTTTATCAGCCACGGGGACTGCCTGGAGGACGCCCGGCTTGTGGAGCAGATGGTGAAGGAACGTTTCGGAACGGAAAGCTTCCTGGTCAATTATGTGGGGCCTTCTATTGGAGCCCATTCCGGGCCGGGAACGGTAGCTCTCTTTTTTATGGGAGAAAAACGGTGACGGCCTTCCTGCAGGAAAGCCTTTAGGGCGGAAGACTGCCCGAGGCCTGAAACCTGAATGGTGCTGGAAAAGAAAAAAGAGAAGAAGAAGCTAAGCTTCTTCTTCTCTTTTTTCTTTGTCTTCTTCACAGGGGCGGTTCAAGTGATTTCGAGTTTTTTTGTTTTCATTTGGCCGCAGGAGAAAAATCGAGAAAGAAGGGCATTCGGCCTTGAGAGGTCTTGCTTTTGGAAGTCTAGATTTTATAGTATATTAGAATCTCTTTTTCGACTAAATATAGGTTTTTATGAGTTGAAAATTCACATTTTTACAAAAATATGGAAATAATAGGTCAAAATCACCCTAATTTTTGTAGGTCGGTTTGCCATACTTTTAGTGGTGATGGAAATGAACAGCAGGCTGAAGGAATTGCGCTTGGCGAAGCGGTTCACGCAGATCAAGATGCAGACTTTGACCGGAATCGACCAGAGCGACTATTCCAAGCTGGAAAGAGGGAGCCGGTATTATACCTTTGAGCAGTGCAAAAACATTGCTGAGGCACTGGGTACCAGCATGGATTATCTGGCCGGACTTACAGATGATCCGCGGCCCTATCCCCGCTCATCCAAAAAGAAATAATAAGAGGGATTAGGAACGGCAAGAACAAAGGGCAGCGGAAAACCGTAAAACTGGAAAGCCGGAAAATCGGAAAAAAGGAGCCTTCTTTCCCGCCGGAAAATGGACGGCGCAGAAACGCCTCTGCAGATGTGCAGGGGCGTTTCTGCATGCAAGGCCCTGAGGACCGAGAGCCTTCAATTAGATTGGAGAACGGCCCGGCGCCGGCCGTGCGCAGCAGAGCTGCAAGCGCTGCTTGAGGCTGCCGCGGGGGATGTTTTTTGGAATACAAGCATCGCTTTATGGATTTTTTTGATTTTTCTGTTACACTAAAAATAGGCCGGCTGGAGTGCTGCCCGGTATCATGAGACCGGGCATGGCAGATAATCCCTTCTTTTGTGAGAAAAGGGAGTGGAGCAGCAAAAGGGAAAGGTGAAAGAAATGTTTGATACTGTTATGATCGGGAGGCGCGTGGCGCAGCTGCGCAAAGAAAAGAATATGACCCAGATGGAACTTGCAGATCGAATGGGAGTCAGCTACCAGGCCGTGAGCAATTGGGAGCGGGGAAATTCCATGCCGGATATTTCCAAGCTGGGGGATCTTTCTGAAATTCTGGGAATATCCATAGACGAGCTTTTGGGAAAGGAAGATATCCGCAGGACAAACCTAGTGAAGCATATGTTACATGACGAGGATCCGTCCGCCTTTGTGAAGGAAGAGGAGATACATCTCAAGGATGTGGCGGAGATCGCTCCGGCCCTGAAGCCTGAGCAGGCGGAAAAGCTCGCAAAGGCCGCGTGGGAGGCCAGGGAGATGGCATGGGAGAAGACGGCTGACACTGCAGAGAGGGAGGAAACCCGCTTTGAAAGAACGGCGGGCTCTATTGAAAAAGAAGAGGCCCTTTTTGAAAAACCCGGAGATCAGCAGGAAAGAGAGAAGACCGGGAGAAAGAGATATGTAAAAGCCAAGGGGACGGATTTGCGGGATATAGAGGCCCTTGCCCCTTTTCTCCGAGGAGAGTTTCTGGATTCCTTGGCTGTGGAAGCTGCCGGTGAAGGCGTTTCCTGTGAAGTTCTGTACAGACTTGCGCCCTTTCTCAGCCGGGATACGGTGACCGTTCTGTTGGAAAAGGCAGATGAGGCCTGCAGCCTGGAACAGCTCTGCGGTCTTGCGCCCTTTGCCGGAAGAGAAGCGGTGAGCCGGATGTTTTCCAGAATCATGGATAAAGAGGATTTTACCATGGAGGAACTCTGCGCTCTGGCCCCCTTTACGGAACGGCGCCTGCTTTCTGAAGCGGCCCGCCGTATATCGGATACTGCCGGATTTGAGGAACTTTCCGGTCTTGCGCCTTTCATCGACAGGGAAGTTCTGAAAGAGCTTTTTCGGAAAGCGGCAGAACAAGAAGAGGTTTCTGTCGAAGATCTTTGTTCCCTTGCCCCCTTTGTGGGGAGAGAGGAAATTTCCGCTGCGCTGAGGCGGCTTTCGGGAAACATTTCCCTTCAGGATCTCTGTGGGCTTGCGCCTTTCGCAGACCGGGAAACGCTGGACGCCCTTTTTTCAGAAGCGGTGGAAAAAGAAAAGCCTTGTCTGGAGGATTTGACAGCTCTGGCCCCTTTTGTGGGGAGGGAAAGCCTTTCCAGGGCTGCGGAAAAGCTTTCAGAAAAAGTGGGACTTGGGCAGCTCTGCGGGCTCGCTCCCTTTATAGACCGTGAGATCCTGCGGAATCTGGTGAAAAAAGCTGTGGAAGCGGATGGAGATGTAACGGAGGCGGCGGGTGTTCTCCCATTCCTTCTCTGAGCATATTCATAAGGACGCCCCCGCTCCGGTCCGAGACCGGAGCGG
>URRG01000168.1 GCA_900550095.1 uncultured Oscillospiraceae bacterium | reverse complement strand
CTGCGCCTCTTTTTCATTCTCTATTGAGAAAGGAAGGATTCAAATGCTGGATAAACTTGCACTGCTGCTGACGATCATCGGCGGCATCAACTGGGGCTCTATCGGTATTTTCCAATACGACCTGGTAGCCGCTATCTTCGGCGGGCAGGACGCCTGGGGAAGCCGGATCGTATATACGATTGTGGCCCTGGCGGCCCTGTGGTGCATCTCTCTGTTTTTCCGGGATACTCCTGTAACCAGGGAAGACTAGAACCGGGATCAGGACCGCGCCCTCATATATTGCAGAGGTTTCTCCTCTCTCTGGCCCTTAAAGGGTCCCATACAAAACACTGCCGGAAACGTTCCCTGAGCCAACACAAAGGCTTTGGGAAACATTCCGGCAGTGTTTTTCTATTTGGAGCGCCGCGGCGGCATTCCCGCTTTTCCTGAAATGTCTCTGAGGCGATCCGAAAAGGTCAGGAGACTACAGGGCGGCTTCTGTGCTCTTCCAAAAGCAGGACGGCCACCGTCACATCGTCGTCTCTTCCGTCCCGGCGTTCCTGCACCGCCTTTTCCGTGAGCTCCTCCGCCAGCTTTTGCGGCGAATCTCCCTTCCAGTCCTCCAGCTCTTTCAAAAGCCATTCTGATCCGCCCGCTACGGCCCCGTCGCTGACCAGAACAGCTAGATCCCCGTCCTCCAGCGTTTCATTCAGCCGGGAGAACCGCACCTCCCGCAGGATGCCTGCCGGCAGGGAGGGCGCTTCCAGCGTAACAGCGTTCCCCCCTCTGCGCAGAAAGGAAACGGGCGCGCCGGCCTTGCAGAATTCCGTCTCTCCCGTAAAAAGATCCACAGAGCAGAGATCCAGAGTAGCCAGGGATTCGTCCCCGGATTTTGCCATCAGCGCCGCGTTGACAATCTTCAGGGAAGCGTCCACTCCCACTCCGGCCTGCATAAGCCTGGAAAGGATCCCGCTGGCCATGGTCCCGTCCACAGCAGCGCGGCCTCCCGTCCCCATGCCGTCGCTGACAACCAGGAACTGCCGTCCTCCGCCGTCCTGGAAGGCTTCCCAGCTGTCGCCGCAAAGCCGTCCGTTTCCGCATACATGCTGCGCCACGCCGATCTTCGCTCTATAGAGAGGCCGCTCCGTCAGCACCATGCGCAGTCCGTCCCCCGCCGGATGAAGCGCCGGGACGGCAAAGGTCCTTCCGCAGGCCCGGGAAATCCGTTTGACCAGCTCTCCCTTGTGGAAGCGCATTTTCTCTCCTCTGGCGATCTCCGCTTCCACGGTCATGTGTCCCAGCCGGTCAACCCTGCAGGAGACCTCCACCGGCAGAAGACCCGCCTCCTGCAGCACATCCCGTACGCATCCCGCCGCAGCCTCATCCATCCGCTCGTAAAGCTCCAGTTCCCCCGCCATGCTCTCCAGGATACTGCCTACCGTGGTGAACTGCTCCGCCACCAGCTCCCGGATCTGGTCCGCACGCCGCTCCGCCGTCTCCCGAAGGGCGAATTCCCCGTAGTGCCGGTTTACGGCGGCAGCCATCTCCTCAAGCCGCACACACTTAGCCGAAAAAGCCTCCGGAAAATCCTCCTTGGTCACAAATCCGTTTTTCCGGAGAATATCCGTGAGAGGCGACAAACTCTGCACATCGCCGGGGTCGTCCTTTTCCCTGCAGAAAATCTTCATGCCGCAGTTCCGGCATGCCTCCGCCGAAGCCTTGCGGTATACGCCCTCAATATCCGGAGCGCCGGAGAAAGAGAGCTTTTCCGAAACCTCTGACACGGACCGGGAAACATCCCCCAGGGCACGGGCGGCGTGATCCAGCCGCATCACCATGGAGCGCCTGAGGCTTTCGGACCGCATAGGGTCTGCGTCCCGGCGCAGGAACCGTACGGCCGCCTGCCCGGCCCGCTCGGGCAGGATGAGAAACAGCACCGTGGCGGCCGTGACCTCATATAGTCCCGTAAGCGCAAGGGCGGAGTTTCCCATCTGAAGGGACGCGATGCCGTTGCTCAGAATAAAGGCCGCCGCGCAGGCCAGCCTTCCCCCGGAGGCGAAAAGCCCCGCTGTAAGCCCGCCCATGGCGTAGCCCGCTGAAAGATAGCTGAGCCCCGAGGTGGCAAGGCTGAAAAACACGCCGGATGCTGCGCCCGCAACACTGCCTCCCGCCGGTCCTCCGTAGGCAGCCGCAAAGAGGATCCCCAGAACAGCCAGCACATGTCCTGCGGAAAAACTCCCCGGCTGGGCGCCTGTAAGAGACATAAGCGCGATCCCCACCGTCAGCACGACGCAGGCGCTGTCCTGAGAGGAAAGGCTTCGTTCCCCGCCTGCTTCCCCTTTTTTCCGCAGGCGCTTTTCTACAAGCGCGGCGGCCCGGGCCATAAAGTACGCGCTCCCGCCTCCAAGTATGGATTCTGCTACCGTCAGAACCACCGTATCGGCAGAGGAGCCGTTTACGCCTACTACAGCCAGGCCCGTGGCCAAGATGGGCAAAAGAGAAACCACCGGTGCGAACACCGGATGGTTCCGCAGCTTCATCAGGTCGCTCAGCGTCCAACGGATAGCCGCAGCCGCCAGGACCGCAGCGATATAGCGGGCCGGGATCCAGGCGGGACCCGGCAGAAGATACCCAAAAACGGCTCCCAGCACCGCCGCCCACATATTTTTCTGCGGCACCGCCGCCACGGCGGCCACGCCAAAGGGAGCGCACCTCGAAAATACGATTCCTCTGGAAAATACAAGTCCCGCCGCAAACGCCGTCAGATGGCCCGCCATGCCTCTGACAGCCGGATACAGAGCTTCTCTCCAGGCGGCATGGGGAACCGCCCTTGGCTTTGTCACATTCAAAGGATCACCTCATACCGATCTAACGTAGTAGAGGAGGAATACATGTCCGGCCTGCCGGGAAATTCCGGCTTCCTGTCATATTTTCCCATCTCTCCGCATATAGTATACGGCTTTTTAAGGCGCGGCCCTTGTCAAAGACCGCCGTCTGTTTATGGAAATATTTGCTTCCTCACGGCGCTTCATGAAGGAAAACCCCAAAAAAGTGGACAACCTGGCGAAAAATTCTAACAAAAATAAAAACTGCAAAAAGCCGGCCCTCCTTTCTGGAGAACCGGCTTCCATATATATTGTATACATCCACATAAAGATAGAATCTGTCAAGCCAAATCTTTGCAGCCATATCATAAAAATCTTTCCATACACCTAAGCCAAGAAGCTTCCGCACATTTCTGTCTGGACTTTATATCTTCGCATATAAGAACCACATAACTAACTCTTGCCGCGTGCGGCAGTATGAAAATTTTTGCTTATTAGGGCGCTCCCATCCCTTATATAAATCCGTAATTTACCAACGGCCCAAATTTTTCTGATGCTTTTCAAAATAAACCTTTTCCAGTTCCTCCGGCTTAATATCATAACAAAGCAGTACATCGTTAAAATACATCATAACATCACACATTTCTTCCACAAAATGCTTGCGCACCGCCTTGTCGGTCATTATCTTTTCATCGCCATCCTTCTTAATGACATCGCCGACTTCTCCTAATTCGCCGTAAAGCCATAGCAGTTGCATGCCAGCTTTTTCAGGCGATAAGCCTCCCCATTGGTTCTTATACCTTTCTTGTAACTCCCTTTGCATGTCCTGCATAACTTCAAACGTCATTTTCATTGCTTTATCCCTCCGAGCCGTCTCCTGCTTCAACCCAGGCCAGAAGCTCTTCAGGCGAGGAGGCAATATATCCTGCGTGATTTTGTTCCAATTCTTCTCTATCCCGGAACCCCCACAGCGCTCCAATCGTATCCATTCCGGCGGCAGAGCCGGTTTTCATATCCACATCCGTATCCCCCACATAGAGGCATTCCGAGGGCTGCACCCCCAGGGTATCAGCAATGAGAAGCGCCCCGTCAGGAGCCGGCTTTCTGGGGAAGCCGTCCCGCTGACCGAAAACAATGTCAAACGTCCCCGCCGGGAAAAAGAGCCGGATGATCTCCTCCGTTACAGAATGAGGCTTGTTGGAGAGCACCGCCAGACGCATACCGAGCTCTTTCAGCCCTCTTACCATATCCTTCACGCCGGGATATTCCCGCAGGTTGCAGAGAGGATCGTTTTCATAGAGCTGATCGTAGATCTGCCGGAGAAACCGCACGTCCTCTTCCGTATAGCCCGGGCCCCCGGACGCTTCCAGCATTCCCCGCATGAGGGCGTCGGCGCCGTTTCCCGCCAAATACCGGTAGGTTTCCACCGGGAGCGCCCTGTAGCCGCTGCGGATCAGCGCCTCGTTTGCAAAATACGCTATGGAGGAAAGGCTGTTCACCAGCGTACCGTCCAAATCAAAAATGCATACTCTTTTTTGTCTTTTCTCCATTGGCTTACGCCGCCCTTTCCTTACTTTTTTATTATGGCTTTATACGGCAGTGGGAGCCCCGCAGCCGCCCGTCGTTTTCAGGCGCTGCGCCTGCGCAGAAGCTTGCGCACGCTTTCAAGCAGTTCCCGCATATTCAGCAGGAGCATAACTGCTGTGATCAGGGAACACCATACTATCCACAGGGGAAGCTCCTGAATCATAATATAGCACTGAGCCAGCACTAAAATAAAATTCACGCACAGCTGCAGCCACCGGAAGCGGATCTGCACATACCGGCGCGTATCCAGCACCCGAATGAAAAACACCAGGAAATAACTGCCCAAAGAAGCCATGGCCGCCCCGTTGACGCCGTATACCGGTATCAGCTGCAGATTCAGGAATATATTGGCTCCAGCCCCTATGGCCGTAGTCACCATGGAATGAAGGCTCTTTTTTTCCGTCATATAAATACTTCCCAAAAAATCCACCATACAGGTAAATGTGGTCGTGACCACCAGGATAGGGACGTATTTCCAGCATTCATAATAAGCGTCTGAAACCAATATGCGGATGATGAGACGGCAGAAAAGGATCACACCGGAAGCCGCCATAAACAAAAGAGAAGAATATGTGCTGAACACCTTGGTGAAAAACTTGTTCCGCCCCTGCACCTCTGTAAAGGCGCTCATCTGCCAGGCGTCTGAAAAAATGCCCGCCAAAAGAATGATCACGTTGGGAATCTTATATGCAGCCACATAGAGGCCGTTGGCAGACTGGCCCAAAAAACCGGCGATCATAAAGCGGTTGCTGAGATTGATGATCCACCAGAAAATCGTGTTGGGGATCAGCGGCAGGGCATAGCGGAGCATGGACCGGCTCACTCCGAAATCGACGCCCCGGAAACGGAGAAATTTATGAAGATCGGCGCAGAAGAAAAGGAAGCAGGTGGAGAGGAAATCCGCCGTTATGATGGCCAGAACATATCCCACCACACCCCAGCGGAACGCCACCAGATACAGCACGTTGAAAAGAATGGTGAGCGCTGTGCTCAATATCCCGTTCACAGCATACAGCCTGACCATGCCCCTGGCCCGCACAAACTGATGGCAGAGAGAACGCATGGCGGACGTAAAAGAAAAAGCCACTAAAAGGAAAAGATTCTGGGATACGTATTCCGAAGGTATCTCCATCAGATTCATCAGCGGCGTCAGCACCGGCACAAGCACCGGCTGCAGGCACACAAGCACCGCGCCGCCCAGAAGGATCATAAAAAAGCCCGTGGAAAAAACGTCGCTTTTTCGGATGTTTTTTTCTAAGCCGAAACGGATGATCGCGTTGATGATTCCCAGCGTGATAAGGGGGATCAGAAGATTCCCCATATCCACAATGG
>URRG01000167.1 GCA_900550095.1 uncultured Oscillospiraceae bacterium | reverse complement strand
CTGCCTTGCCTATCTGCTCAAGGAGCCTCAATGCAACCTTTTAGGCATAACGACCGTCTGCGGGGAACCGGAAAGGCGGGCTGCCGTAGCCGACGCCATATGCCGGGCGGCCGGAAGAAGTGTTCCCATCGTAGCCGGCACGGATAAAACGCTGCAGCCTGTTCCTGTATACCCCACTCCCGAAGGGGCTTACGCGCTGGAACACTGGCCGCACAAAAACTTTGAGGCTGGAGACGCCCCTTCTTTTCTGTATGAAAAGATCCGGCAGAACCCCCACGAAGTAATTCTGATTGGTATCGGCAATATGACAAATATAGCCCTGATGTTCCGAAATCATCCCGATGCGCCCGGCCTTCTCAAAGGCCTTTATGTGATGAACGGCTATTTTGGGGCCGAAAAACTCCCTGACCCCACCTATAATTGGAATTCCTGGGCGGATCCTTTGGCTTCCAAAGAAGTTTTTGCTGCTTTTGTGCCCATTCACAGAGTAATCCCATTAGAGGTTACGAACAAAATGACCATAGAAGCCGGTAAAGCCATTCTGCTTCTGAATACAAGAAGCACCCTGATGCAGGCAGTTTTTGATTTCGGCAGCGCCTGGCTGCAAAGTGCCGGGAAGCTGACTCTGCATGACCCTCTTGCCGCGGTTTCCGTCTTCCACCCCGAACTCTGCTGCTATGAGCGGGGAAATGTTCAGGTGGAAACAGAAAACGCGCCTCATATGGGGGAAACCGCCTTTCATCCCGCCATTGATGGGAATGTGGAGATTCTCCGATCTGCCGATCGCAAGGAATTTTATCGGATTTTGGGTTCCGTCTTAAACGAGGGAGGGCAAGCCCGAAATAGGGATGTTCCGCCTCTTGTTGCCAGCCGGGCCAAATCCGCCGGGGCCCCCGGGGAAGCATGGCTTGCGAATCTGGGCAGCTTGGTCTCTGAATTGGAAGCAGAGTGGAACATAACCGTCCATGAAGCTCTTTCCGGCGGCACACATGCCTTTGTTGCCTACGCGGACGGAATACATGGTGAACCATATGTGCTGAAATTAGATATGCCTGAAAATCTCGGCGGCGAGTTTTCCAGCAGTATGTTTACTCTGAAAACCGCAGAGGGCCGGGGGTGTGCAAAGCTATTTCGATACGATACAGAGAAAAAGGCTTGCTTGTTAGAACGTTTGGGGAAGCCTCTTAGCCAGCTTCCTTATTCTATTACAGAGCAAATAAAAAGTATTTGTTCCACCCTGGAAAAGATATGGCAAATCCCCCTACAGGATCCGCCTTTGCTCACAGGAGCCGATAGCGTGGCCTGGTTCCGGGAATTTATCCAAAATACTTGGAATACGTTGCGCCGCCCTTGCTCTCAGCAGGTGATAGGCCGGGCTTTGCGGTATCTGGATTCCCGAGAAAAAGCCCTGGAGCCCTCAAAATACGTGCTTCTCCATGGGGACGCCCACGCCAATAACACCCTTGAGACCATATCAGGAGACGGCTTCAAGCTCATAGACCCGGATGGTATTTTTTATGAAAAGGCTTATGACGCAGGGGTTCTTATGCGGGAATGGATAGACGAATATAGTGAGGATCCTTTGAACAGGGGCAGGGATCGCTGCAGCCTCCTTCACCGTTTGACCGGAGCTCCGGCAAAAGCCATTTGGGAATGGGGATATCTGCAAACTGTTTCCACTGCGTTCGTTCTGCTGCAGATCGGGCAGGAACAAACTGGGTATAAAATGCTGAAAACAGCAGAAGATTGGTCCGAAGGCCCTGAAGAAGTCATGGGCTGACAATTCCATTATAAAAGGATACAACGGGCAAGTAGTGGGCATATATTCAATATCCATTGCAAACTCCAGTTAAAAATAGGAGCGCCGCAGAAAGAAATTCTGCGGCGCTCCTTACTATTTCCGCTTCCAAGGGATCTGCTTAGAAACGGTTCTTTTTCACATTTGTTACCTGCAATCAATATTTGCTGCGCGCTACATAAGAAGTGTGGAGGAGCTCATGGGCCTTATGGCTGCCGGGCTCGCCCAGATACTCCTTATAGAGCTTCTGGATCTCCGGATTCTCATGGCTCTTGCGAACCTTCATAGCCTTATCTTCATCATAGAGGGCTTTGGCGCGCAGGGCCTTCACATCATTGAAATTCCACACGGAAGCAGGCTGAATAGGCTGGCCGCCGCCATTTACGCAGCCGCCGGGGCAGCACATAACTTCGATAAACTGATAGTCGGCTTCACCGCTGCGGATCTTATCCAGGACCTCAGCCGCATTTTTCAGACCGCTGACTACAGCAACCTTCACATCCATGCCGGCAATTTTATAAACGGCCTCCTTGAAGCCCTTGGTGCCGCGGATCTCGTTATACTCCACATTCTCCACACTGCGGCCTTCCAGAACGTCTGCCGCCGTGCGCAGGGCAGCTTCCATCACGCCGCCGGTAGCGCCGAAGATCACAGCTGCACCGGTAAACTCGCCCATGACATCGTCAAACTTTTCATCCGGCAGATTCTTGAAGTCCAGGCTGTAAAGCTTAATCATGCGGGCCAGCTCACGGGTCGTGATGGCAATATCCACATCAGCGATATCCTCGCCGGCGGCGTTCATATCGTCACGCTTTACCTCAAACTTCTTGGCCACGCAGGGCATTACGCTGACAACCACGATCTTTTTGGGATCGATCCCGTTCTTCTCAGCAAACCAGGTCTTGATCATGGAGCCGGTCATCTGCTGGGGAGATTTGCAGGTGGAGAGATGGGGAATCAGATCGGGATAATAATGCTCACAGAATTTGATCCACCCGGGGGAGCAGGAGGTAATCATGGGCAGGACGCCGCCGTTCTTCACGCGGTCCAGGAATTCGGTGGCTTCCTCCATGATGGTCAGATCCGCTCCGAAATTGGTATCAAACACCTTATCAAAGCCCATCCGGCGCAAGGCGGCTACCATCTTGCCTTCCACATTGGTGCCGATGGGATAGCCGAAGCTCTCACCCAAAGCAGCGCGCACGGCGGGAGCCGTCTGCACAACCACATATTTTTCCGGATCCGCCAGAGCTTCCATAACCTCTGCGCACTGATCCTTCTCCTGCAGAGCGCCGGTGGGGCAGGCGGTGATACACTGGCCGCAGGAGACGCAGGCCACATTGCCCAGGGGCTGCTCAAACATGCAGCCGATATGGGTGTCGAAGCCGCGGCTGTTGGGGCCGATGACAGCCACATGCTGGTTGGCACAGGCAGCCACGCAGCGGCGGCAGAGAATACATTTGGAGTTGTCGCGGATCAGATGCAGGGTGCTGGTATCATACGTAGCATCCGGCATAGCGCCTTCAAAACGGTCGGAATTTTCTACACCCAACTCTTTGCAGAGAGCCTGCAGCTCACAGTTTTCGCTGCGTTTGCAGGTCAGGCAGGACTTATTATGAACGGAAAGGAGCATCTCCAGCGTCATTTTTCTGGATTTCAGAACCTTCGGGGTATTGGTGAAGACCTCCATGCCCTCGTTCACCGGATATACACAGGAGGCCACCAAAGAACGGGCTCCCTTTACTTCCACAACACACATACGGCAGGCGCCGATCTCATTGAGGTCCTTCAGGTAGCAAAGGGTAGGGATTTCGATCCCGCCCTCCTTAGCAGCCTGGAGGATAGTATAATTTTCCGGCACAGAGAGGGGCATGCCGTTGATTTTAATATGTACCATATTCATTGCTGTTGGCAGCTCCTTCCTTATTTCTTCTCAATCGCGTTGAACTTACATTTCTCCATGCAGGCTCCGCACTTGATGCACTTCTTGGTATCGATCACATGAGGAACCTTCACGCTGCCGGAGATAGCCCCAACAGGGCAGTTCCGGGCGCAGAGGGTGCAGCCGCGGCATTTCTGCGGGTCGATGACATAGTTGGTCAGGGCCTTGCAGACGCCGGCGGGGCAGTGCTTGTCTTTTACATGGGCGATGTATTCGTCGCGGAAATATTTCAGTGTGGAGAGCACCGGGTTCGGAGCCGTCTGGCCCAGAGCGCAAAGGGAGTTCTCCTTCAGATAATAGCAGAGTTCTTCCATGCGGTCGATGTCCTCCATGGTGCCGTTGCCGCTGGTGATCTTTTCAAGGATTTCCAGCAGGCGGCGGGTACCCACACGGCAAGGAGTACATTTTCCGCAGGATTCGTCAACGGTGAATTCCAAGAAGAATTTGGCAATATCCACCATGCAGGCGGTGTCGTCCATGACGATCATGCCGCCAGAACCCATCATAGCGCCGATAGCAGCCAGATTATCGAAGTCGATTTTGATGTCCAGCTCGGAAGCAGGGATACAGCCGCCGGAAGGCCCGCCGGTCTGGGCAGCCTTAAAGGTGTGGCCGTCCGGTACGCCGCCGCCGATCTCCTCAACGATTTCCCGGAGAGTGGTGCCCATGGGTACTTCCACCAGGCCTGTATGCTTGATCTTGCCGCCTAAAGCGAACACCTTGGTGCCGGGAGAACGCTCTGTTCCGATGGAACGGAACCAATCCGCTCCATTGAGGATGATCTGGGTGATATTGGCCCAGGTTTCTACGTTGTTGAGAATGGTGGGCTTCTGGAAAAGGCCCTTCAGCGCCGGGAACGGCGGACGGGGGCGGGGCTCGCCGCGCTTGCCTTCGATGGAGGTCATAAGGGCGGTCTCCTCGCCGCACACAAATGCGCCGGCGCCAAGACGCAGGCTGATGTCGAAATCAAAGCCGGTGCCGAAAATATCCTTACCCAAAAGACCGTATTCATGAGCCTGATCGATAGCCTTCTGCAGACGCTTTACGGCGATGGGGTATTCTGCGCGGATGTATATGTAGCCCTGGGAAGCTCCGATAGCATATCCGGCGATAGCCATGGATTCCAGCACCACGTGGGGGTCGCCCTCCAGGATGGAACGATCCATGAATGCGCCCGGGTCGCCTTCGTCGGCGTTGCAGCACACGTATTTCTGATCCGCCTGGTTAGCGGCGGCAAAGCTCCATTTCAAACCGGTGGGGAAGCCCGCGCCGCCGCGGCCTCTCAGACCGGAAGCCTTTACCACGTCGATAACCTGCTGAGGGGTCATCTCCGTGAGGACCTTGCCCAGAGCCTTGTAGCCGTCCACAGCGATGTATTCGTCAATGACTTCCGGATTGATGACGCCGCAGTTCCGCAGGGCGATTCTTCTCTGCTTAGCATAGAAGGGGGTCTCGTTCAGGGACTTGATAGCATTGTCGTCCACCACTGTCTCTTGATACAGGAGCCTTTTGACGATCCTTCCCTTGAGCAAATGCTCTTCCACGATCTCAGGGACGTCGTCGGGCTTCACCATGCTGTAGAAAGCGCCTTCGGGATACACCACCATGATGGGGCCCAAAGCGCAAAGACCGAAGCAGCCTGTGCGGACCACGTTGACTTCCTTTTCCAAGCCGTGGTTCTTGATTTCTTCCTTCAGCCTTTCGATAATCACTTCGCTGTTTGAGGAGGTACATCCCGTACCGCCGCAAACCAATACATTAGAACGATACATGTTGCAGCCTCCTTATGAATTTGCGCCGATGGTGAACTCCGTCACCACGTTGCCATTGACCAGATGGTCGTTCACCACGCGCACTGCCTTTTCGGCTGTCATCTTCACATAGGTCACCTTGGAGCCGTCTTTTGTGTTGACAACCTCCACAACAGGCTCAAACTGACAGATGCCGATGCAGCCCGTCTGCGTGACCATTACATTCTGCAGGCCGCGCTTTGCGACCTCCT
>URRG01000166.1 GCA_900550095.1 uncultured Oscillospiraceae bacterium | reverse complement strand
TATTTACAGGATGGAATAGGTCGGTTCGGTTCCTTCTCCTATGAAACGGCGGCTTTGAGAGCAGCGCGGAAGAGAGAAAACGGAGAGAACGGAAATTTTTCCGGTATGGGGATTCCTTTTTTCTTTGATCCGCGGTATACTGTTTCAGAAAAGGGATTGCTTCCGTTTTTCGGAAACAGTTTTCGGAAAAGAGATAACAGGAGAATGCTTATGAAACGTACGGATATTCATATGCGGGATCCTTTTGTGCTGTTGCATGAGGGGATCTATTACCTCTATGGCTCCACAGACGATAACACCTGGGAGGGGCCCGGAACAGGCTTTGACTTTTATAAAAGCCGGGATTTGGAGGACTTTGAGGGCCCCTTTGAGGCTTTCCGCCCTGCTGCAGATTTTTGGGGGAAGGAAAATTTCTGGGCGCCGGAGGTATGGCCCTATAAGGGGAAATTCTATATGCTGGCAACCTTCGCTGCAGAAGGGTATCACCGCGGCGTGCAGGTGATGTACGCCGATACGCCCGAGGGTCCTTTTATTCCTGTGAAAAACGGGGCCGTTACTCCGAAGGATTGGGAATGTTTGGACGGCACCCTGTATTTTGACGATGAAGGGAATCCCTGGATGATTTTTTCTCACGAATGGCGCCAGATCGGGGACGGGGCTTTCTGCAGCATCCGTCTCTCGCCTGATTTGAAGGAAGCTGTTACGGAGCCGGAGGTGCTCTTCCATGCCTCTAATGCGCCATGGACGATTGCGAACCATGAATTCGGCCAGGAGGGGTATGTGACAGACGGCCCCTTCCTTGTGAAAAACAATCTGGGGGAAACGGTGATGATGTGGTCCGGTTTCAGTAAAAATGGATATACCATTGGGCAGGCAGTTTCCCAAAACGGCCTGCAGGGTCCATGGAAGCATCCCGCAGAGCCGATTTACGATAAGGATGGCGGCCACGGCATGCTTTTCCGCAAAAAGGATGGCAGCCTTTGGCTCGCTATCCATACCCCCAACGAGACGGGGAAGGAACGCCCCATTTTCCTGCCCATTGAGGAAAAGGACGGGCTCTTCCGTCAGAAATAAGCGGGACTTTTCAAGCGAAGCGGTCTCGGCCTTCAGAGGCATGGAAAAGCCCTCTTCCTCATAGGAAGAGGGCTTTTTGCTAAGGCAGCAAAAAAAGCGAAAGCCGCTTGCACAAAAGGACGCCTTATGATAGCATAAAACTGCCGGGCGTGAGCGGCAGGCTGGAAAGCCAGGCGCACAGAGACGCTTCGGCAATGCATGCGAGGAGTGAAAAAAATGACAACAAAAGTGCAGAATCCCATTCTTCCGGGCTTCCATGCGGATCCCTCCATTTGCCGGGTGGGCGGGGATTATTATATCGCCACCTCTACCTTTGAGTGGTTTCCCGGCGTGCGCATCCACCATTCCAGAGATCTTGTAAACTGGGAAGTGGTTTCCATGCCGCTTTCCACCACAAAGCTTCTGGATATGGAGGGAGTGGAGGCCTCCGGCGGCATCTGGGCCCCCTGCCTGAGCTATTCCAACGGGCTTTTTTACCTGATTTATACCGTAGTAAAAGGGCACTTGAATCCTGTTTTTGAAACGCCCAATTATCTGACGACGGCTCCCTCCATTCAGGGCCCTTGGTCGGCTCCCATATATCTCAATTCCAGCGGCTTTGACCCCTCCCTGTTCCATGACGATGACGGCCGGAAATGGCTTGTGAATATGGAGCGGGATTACCGGAAGGCCATGCGGGGTGAAAACTGGTTTGTTGGCATCGTTCTGCAGGAATACGATGAAAGGCAGAAAAAGCTGGTTGGAAAGCCGGTGAATATCTTCAGAGGCACGGATCTTATGTGCACGGAGGGCCCTCACCTTTATAAACGAAATGGCTGGTATTACCTGATGTGTGCAGAGGCGGGCACAGGGTATGAGCATGCGGAAACTTTGGCAAGAAGCCGAAGCATAGAAGGCCCCTATGAGGTGCACCCGAAAAATCCCGTGCTTACCTCTTGGGAAGGCCCCCGTAACGGGCAGCCCTCCGGTCAGTGCCCCAGAGGGAAACTGTATGAGATGGGTCCTTCCTATATCAAAAAGGCCGGTCATGCCAGCATCTGCGATACGCCGGAAGGCCGGTGGCTGATGGTGCATCTCTGCGGCCGCCCTCTGCCGGGGACAGATTGCTGCGTCCTCGGCCGGGAGACCTCCATCCAGGAAGTAGAATGGCGGGAGGACGATTGGCTGTATCTGAAGCATGGCGGGAACCATCCAGTGGAATATCTGGAGCTTCCTGGGGAAATCCCTGTGCGCGAGGAACTGAAAAAATCCGGAGTACGTGTGGAATACGGGTTTGAAAGCCGGGAGGAATTCAATGGGAAATTTCTTATGGACTTCCAGACACTCCGCATGCCGCGGGACCCGATGGATATCAATGTAACGGCCCGCCCCGGCTGGCTGCGGATGGTGGGCCGGGAGAGTATCTTTTCCCGTTTCCGTCAATCCCTGATGGCTCGGCGGCAGGTGGATTTTTCTTTCCGGGCGGAGACGGTCATGGAATTTCACCCGGAAGATTATACGCAAAGCGCCGGCCTTATCTGGCGGTATGACGAGGATAACCAGTATTATCTCTTTATAAGTTTCGATAATGAGACGGCCCGGCTTACCGTGAATGTCATTACGGTAGTGCAGGGGAAGGTAGTGCGCTTTGAAACCCTTCCTATAGAAAATGAGGCGGGAATTTTTACGCTGGGGGCAGAAGTCCATGAACACGGAGGCCGTTTCTATTACTTGGAAAAGGGAGAGAAAAAATCCATCGGCGGATATCTGGATGCCTGCTGCCTTTCTGACGACAGGATCAACGGCGCCTTTACGGGCGCTTTTGTGGGCATCTGCGTGCAGGATGTGCGGGATCAGAAGCAGTATGCAGATTTCCGTTCCTTTGTCTATGAAGCGCAGTAAACATCCGCAGCCGCCTAGGGCAGAATCTATGAAATTTTCTGATATTGTCCGCCTTTCAGCATTGTGAAAGCGTGTAGAAAGGTGTATAAACAGCGTATAGGATTTAATAACAAAATGCCGGGGCTGGCCCGGTAAAATGGGAGGAATTTCTATGCTGAGAATCGTATCAACAGAAAATGGAAAAATCCGCGGAACAGCTGCGGCAGACCCGAGAATCACCGTATTCAAAGGCATTCCCTTTGCGGCGCCGCCGGTGGGGAAAAACCGCTGGCGTGCTCCTCAGCCATGTGAAAACTGGGAAGGAGTGAGGGACTGCCTGGAATTTGCCCCCATCTCCGTACAGAATCCGCCTGGGGTTGGGGCGGAAAATATCTATACCCGGGAGTGGAATATGATTCCCGATATTCCCATGAGCGAAGATTGCCTGTATCTCAATGTATGGACTCCTGCAAAGTCTCCGGAGGAAAAACTGCCTGTCATGTTCTGGATCTTCGGCGGTGGTTTTCAGGGCGGCCATACGGCGGAAATGGAATTCGACGGGGAACGGATCGCCCGCCGCGGCGTGATATTGGTTTCTGTGAACTACCGGGTGAACGTGTTCGGCTTTCTGACCCATCCGGAGCTGATGGAGGAGGATCCGGATGGATGCTGGGGCAACTATGGCCTTTTGGACCAGCTGGCCGGCCTTAAATGGGTAAAGCGGAATATAGAGGCTTTCGGCGGAGATCCGGATAACGTGACCATTTTCGGCCAGTCCGCCGGTGCAGGCAGTGTGATCTGCCAGATGACGTCGCCTCTCGCGGGGGGACTTTTCCATAGAGTTATTATGCAGAGCGGAGGAGGACTCAGGGCCTACGGTCAGGGATCCCGTATGATCCCTATGGAAAAGGCGAAGGAAAACGGTCTCCGTTTCTTTGAAGAGCTGGGGGTACGATCTCTGGAGGAGGCCAGGCAGATAGATGCCATGACCCTTTACAGGAAGGCCGCCGCTTTTGGCGGCATGAACGTCTGGTCCCCTACGGTGGACGGCCGTTTCCTTTTAAAAGATCCGTCGGACGTGTTCCTGGCCAATGAACATCCGGATATGCCCTGCATGTATGGGTATACGGGGGATGAATACGATAATATTCTGGCGGGCCCCATCGAAACTCTTGAGGAACTCAAGGACTTTGCCAGGAAAAAATTTGGAGATAAAGCCGGGGATTTTCTGCGGCTCTGCGATGTGAGTACGGATGAGCAGGCCAGAGAGCTGTATATCCGCGACGATGTTTTCAAGGGCCGGTGTCTCAATAATCTGACATTTGCCATGAAGCAGGTGGAATTCGGCAGAAAAGGGAATTTCGTATACCGCTTTGATCCCTCTATTCCCGGGTGGGACGATCCGGGCGCATTCCATTCTTCTGAACTATGGTTTATGTTTGAGACTTTGGCCAAATGCTGGCGGCCTTTTACAGGGAAGCATTATGACCTGGCCCGCATCATGTGCAATTACTGGACAAATTTTGCCAAAACCGGCGATCCTAACGGCCTCGACGCGGATGGCTCCTCAATGCCGGAATGGAGGGAATACACGAAGGAAGAGCCTTGTTTTCTCTATCTGAGCGAGGAGGAAATCCACATGGGGGCGGAATATCGCACCGAGTTGATGCAGTTTCGGCTGGAGCATATTTTTGGAGACAAAGAATAGTAAACGATAAATTCTGTCTGTTAGTTTGGACCAAATTTGCAGCAGACGGCATCAGGACCGCCGTGTCTCGGTGAATTATAGGATGAAAGCGGGGAAACACATTGAAAGTAGCGGTTTTGTATCAGGCGGCTCCCGCCCCTGCAAAAAACGGGATCCTGAAGCCTATGAAGGAGGGCGGATACAGCGACAGCGGCGCGGATATGGCATTTTGTCTTCGTTCGGGCGGGATAGATGTGATCCTGCCGGAAGACTGTCCCGATGAAAAAAATAATTTCCACTGGGTTTTTCCGGATACAGCGGAGGGGATCGGTCAGGCCCTTTCCAGGGGCGCAGATACTCTTTGGCTCAATACGGTTCTGTTTAAGGGGCATCCTATAGAGAGCTTTGCAGGAAAAGGCCTGCGCGCAGTTGGGCAGAACCCCCAAAAAGCGGATTTTTACGACGATAAATACGCTGTGAATCGCTTTTTGGCGGAAAAAGGCCTGCCTGTGGCTCCGCAGCTCCTGGTACGGCCGGGCGACCCCTATGAGGGCCCCTTTCCCTGTGTGATAAAACCCATTCGGGGCCGGGGAAGCCAGGGAGTAGAGGCGGCCCGCAGCAAAGCCGAATATGAATGCGTATTGGAAAAAGCTGTCCAAAGCGGAAAATACGGCGGCGTCATGATGGCGGAGCCTTACCTGCCTGGAAGGGAGATTACCGTTTCCGTTCTTCCCGGCGGGGAATGCTTGCCGGTGGTGGAGCGCTTCCGTCATCAGAACGGGATCGCTCCTTACAGTGGAAACGTGCCCGTGTCGGAAAACAGTCTGGCGATCCCTATGGAACCGGAATTGGAGACGCTCTGCCGCTTCTGCGGGGAGGCTTCCCGCCTGCTGGAGGCCAGGGCCCTGATCCGAATAGACGGCCGGCAGGATGATACGGGAGAATTCCGGTTGTTCGATGTGAACGTAAAGCCCAATATGACAGGGGCCTCCCGGCCACACCGCTGCGGCCAGGACAGCCTGACTCTTCTGGCGGCCCGCTATGCGGGACTTTCGTATTTTGACCTTCTGGAGAGACTTCTCGGGTTCGCTTGGGAAATATAAAAGCTTCCTTGATAAGGAATAAAAGCAAAAGCGCCC
>URRG01000165.1 GCA_900550095.1 uncultured Oscillospiraceae bacterium | reverse complement strand
AGTCTTTATAAGGAAGGTGCGGTATATCCCAATAAAATTCGCAATAATTGCAAATTAGATTTTTAATGCACAAAAGCAGTGCTAATATATAGTTAAAATATTAGCTAATATTTAGATTAATTAGCTAAACACACAAGGCGCGGCAAAAGGCCGCGTGCCTGAAAAGAAAGGGTGGAGAAAAGGCTTTGCAGAGAGAAGGCAAACACAGAAAGGAACGGCTTTGGAGCGGGCAGTTTCTGTTTTTGATCCTGGTGAGCTTCATTACTGCGGTGGGATTCAATATGGTATATACTATGATTGTGGAATATTCCCAAAATTCCCTAGGGGCCGGTCTGACTGTTTCTGGAGTGATCGCGGGGATATTTTCCATCACGGCGCTTTGCGTACGTCCTTTCGCGGGGGCGGCGGCGGACCGGTTCAACAAGAAATGGATCTGCGTTTTGGCCACGGGTGTGATCTGCCTCTCGGCGGTGGGGTATGCTCTGGTCCCGGATGTTTCCTCCATGCTTATCATGCGCATCCTGCACGGCGCGGCCTTCGGTGTGAGCGGAACCGCAAACATTGCCCTTGTGAGCACCTGCATTCCCAAAAGCCGCATGGGGGAGGGGCTGGGCTTTTACGGTTTGGGGCAGGTTTTTGCTCAGGCGGTTGGCCCCGGCATGGGGGCGGCGATTGAAGAAGCCTTCGGTTACAGAACCTTGTTTTTCCTGATTGCGGGCCTGACGGCAGTGGGCGTTCTTCTGTTGATTCAATTCCCGTATAAAGGAGAAAAGGAAAGCGAAGTTTCAGCAGATAAAACCGGCGGGCAAAAAAAGCGCTCCTTCTCCTGGCGGAATCTTATCGCTTTGGATGTAGCCGTTTTTGCCCTGATAGGAGGACTGTTTTCCTTCGCAAACGGCATTGTGAATTCCTTTTTGAAGATTTTCTGTGATGAACGCGGTATTGAGGGATATATGTCTTTCTTTACAGTCAGCGCGGTAGTCCTTTTTGGAATGCGGCTGCTGATCGGGCGGCTGGCGGATAAAAACGGCCTCACTTGGATCGTGAATCTTTCGCTTCTGGCATCCGTTGCGGCAATGGCGCTGATTGGAAGGGCCTTTGTATTGCCCATGATCCTGGCGGCGGCTGTTCTGAAGGCGGCTGGGCAGGGAGGGGGCCAGATATCCCTGCAGGCGGAATGCATCAAGAAAGCGGGGCCTCTCCGTTCCGGCGTAGCAGCCAGCACCTTCTACATAGGGGCTGATATCGGCCAGGGTATCGGCCCGGTGATCGGTGGGGCCGTATCGTCCGCTTGGGGGTACGAGGCGGCCTTCTGGATGACGGCGGCGATCCTGGCGGCAGGTCTTTTGGTATTTAATCTGTATCAGAAACGGGAGAAACTGTTTCCCGGAGTTTTTGCTGAACGGTCCGGTGAGGCGGGTGAACCGGCGCCGGCCGCAGAACACTGAAAGGGACATGATAGAATCTATAGGATAGGAAGAGAAAAACGGAAAGAGGAACTTCCTCTTTCCGTTTTCATATGGGCAGATAAACTATACAAGGGAATGCACGCCCTCTTTTCACTCTGAAAAGAGGGCGGCTGCTTTTATATGGTTGCCTATGGTTGCCGGAATAGATGCGTATTTGCAGTTTTGGCTCCCTTCACGGTAAAAAGGTTTGTTTATTCTTTCCTGTAATCCAGTTTTTTGAGCCCTTCCTTTAGCAGGAAGCGCATAAGATCGGAATACCCTTCCTCATCCATAGCGGGAGCATCTCCAAAATACATGGCCCGAGGGCTGCTTTCCGTATACGGTTCCCAGTGGGGCATGGGAGAACCGTCGTCATCCGGACCGTTGGGATCTCCCGTTTTGGCGAAGTTCGTCCAGTAATTGCACATTTGCCGGGCCAGGTCGTAATGCTTGCCACGGAAGGGCCGCCAGCATTTGGCTAAGGTCTCAAAGACGAACCAGAGCTCGGAGGAATGGAAGGAACCGCTGCTGTCGCCGGGCATCTCCGGATTGAAACGATAGAGATAGATGGGAAGCTTCCCAAGGCCGGCGTTCTTTTCCGCCCAAAGCAGGTTCCCAAGCTCAAAGGCATTGTAGGTGGCCTTTCGGCGGATATGCTCCAGATCGCCTGAAGCAAAATCACAAAGGGAGAGATATTCACCGGCATCTTCCCCGAATTCCGCCTGGGCATAGGTTTTCACATCCTCCAGAGAGGAGAAGGGCGGAACAGCCGGAAATTCATCCAGAGTGTTTCCCATCATAAGGGGAACGGGCCAGCGGCGTTTGTGAAGAATGGCGCTGACCGGATCCTCCTTGAGGAATCTCCCGTCTATGACCATGTTCCACTTCAGAGAGGGCCTGCCGTTCTTTATGGGCACAGGGTATTCCACGGCCTTTTCATAAAGGGTTTTAGCGTCGATCTTCCGTGCTTCTTCGATAGAGGAAACACCCAGATACTGAAGGAAGCCTTCGCCGATTTTTTCCTGCTGCTCCAAGCTGTTGTAATCCTGGTTAAAGCCCGGGCAGAATCCGCCGCCGCTTTGGATAACAGCCTTCTGGAAGAGGCCTTCATCCATGGGAGATGTTACATGGGCGGTGGTGCTGCCTCCCCCGGCGGACTGGCCGAAAATGGTGATGTTCTCCGGGTCCCCGCCGAAGGCGGCGATATTGCGCTTCACCCATTCCATTCCGGCTCGCTGATCCAGCAGGCCGAAATTGGCGCAGGGTTCATCCCCAGCCGCTGCGGTCAGTTCTGGATGGGCGAAGAAGCCGAACACGTTCACCCGGTAGTTGACGCTCACCAGAATAACACCTCGCCGGGCGATACGCTCCCCATCGAATTCCATTTCCGCCGGGTAGCCGCACTGGAGGCCGCCGCCGAAGATCCAGAAGAGCACGGGCAGCTTTTCCTTCCCGGTTTTGGCGGGCGTCCACACATTCAGATAGAGGCAGTCTTCCCCCATGGGTATTTCGGGATCTACATGCCATTCCTTGTTATAAAGAGCTTCCGGGTCGCCGGCCCCGGGGGTCTCCTGCATGGAGATAGGGGCGAAAGTATAGGCCTTCCGTACGCCCTCCCAGTTTTTTACAGGCTGGGGAGCTCTCCAGCGCAGATCGCCTACGGGAGGTGCGGCGAAGGGAATGCCTTTAAAGGCGGTGATCCGGGGATCTGCGGCAGGGATGCCTTCCACCCAGCCGTTTTCGGTGAGAACCTTTCTCAACATGCGATATGTACAACTCCTTTCCGTTTCCTGCGGTGCCCGGTCTGCAGCCGGGGGACTTTTTATGGTTCCGGTTTTGCCGAACACTGCAGATGCTAAAAATTTATATTTTAGCTAAAATTTTATATATAAATTATATGCTTTATATCGAGAGAAATCAAGATTTATTCCCGATTTTTATAACAAAAAAACTGTGTTTTTTTAGAAGTATTAGCGGAAAACAGCAAAATAGAAACGGGGCTTTTTTCATTCTGTTTTCTTGCCTTTGCTTCCGGCCCATGATACAATTTTCAGGGAATTTATAAAAGACAAGAACAGAGCTTTTTGCAGCTGCAACGGTATACTATGGTGACGAAGCATTTTGGGCTGGCATAGCAATGCGTTTATTTCCATTTTCGGCGGAGTGCGGGCATTCAGAAAGAAATGGATATTACAGATTCTGTTCAGAAAAGGAAGGAAGAAACATTCAAGCGGCAATACGGACGACAGAAGAAGTGCTCTTTCACGAAAGCTCCGGAGAAAATACGGCCGGATTCCCGGCCTGGAGAGCGCAGAAAGAAGAAGAGAAAGGAAGAATCGAAATGAATGTAACCTATTGCAAAGGAATACCGGAGGACGAGCAGGCTATTGTGGATTTTGCGGATTTGGTATTCAGTAAAAGCCACGGACCCCACGATTTCAGAAGGCAGCTGCCCAATCTCTATGGGGAAGGGAAGAAGACCCAGCAGTATCATTACCTTGTGAAGGAGGACGGCGTCATCCGGGGAATGGTGTGCGTTGTGCCCATGGAGTACCGGGTGGGCAGCGAGGTGCTGAAGGTCAACGGCGTAGGCTCAGTCAGCGTGCATTCTTCCTGCAAGGGAAAGGGATATATGAAGGCTCTGATGAATTGGGCCCTCAAAGATATGGAAAAGGAAGGCGTCGCTTTCAGCGCTCTCAGCGGCCAGCGGCAGCGATATGAATATTTTGGGTATGCCCCGGCAGGACCCGTATGGGAATATACGGTGGAGCGGGACAATATCCGGCACCGGTATGGAAAAGCGGACGCTTCCATGGTGACATTTGAGAAGGCGGAAAAGGATGCGTTCTGGCTGCAGAAGGCCTGGGAGCTTCATCAGGGGCAGACTGCCCGGATAGAGCGGAAACAGGAGGAATTTTTTGACCTTCTTCGTTCCTGGCACGGGGAAGCGTATGGGATCTTCTTTTCCGGGGAGTGGATTGGGTATCTGTGCCTTGTGAGGGATACTGTGCTGGAAATACTTTTTCAGCCCCGGCCGGGGGAGGAACAGCAGGAAGAAAAGCGGCTGCCTCAGGTACTGAAGGCCCTTATGGAAAAAATGGGGCTCCCAGAGCTGCATATTGCCCTTCCCCTTTGGGAAGGACGCCTTTCCCCCGAATTGGGAAGGCTCAGCGGAGAAATGACGGCAGCAAGCTTGGGAAATTTCCGGGTGATGGATTTTGAGAAGACGGCGGGCGCTTTCCTGCAGATGAAGCAGGCTTCCCTGGAAGGCCCCTTGCCGGAAGGAGAGCTCTTGTTTGCCATTGAAGAACGCGGCGTCCTGCGCCTGCAGGTGAAAGACGGGGCGGCTTCCGCCCGGATGCTTTCAGAGGAGGAAGCGGGGGCGGGAGGGCCTCTGTTCCGTCTTACGGCTTTGGAGGCCTGCCGGTTCCTGTTCGCTCCCGGCGGATGGAGAGAGCTTTCCCCGGAACAGATCGGGAAGCTTTCTCCCGCGGTAAAAAGCTGGCTTCCTCTGCCGCTTTTTCTGTGGAAGCAGGATGAGTGCTGAGGATGTTGAGATGGCTGAGAATGCAGAAAATGCCGGAAGTGCTGAGGGGCCCCCGCCCTGCTTCCGGCGGTGCGGGCGCGCGGCGGGGAACAGACGGATATGCGGACATACAAGGTCTACAGGCGATACAGGTATACGGTCAGAGACTGAAAACTGGGAAAATGTCCTTTCTTTCGGGCGGACTGATATGAAAACAGGACTTTGTGACATGGTCACGGAAACAAGCGGAGAAATGCGGTATATTGAAGACGCCGGGTAAAGAGGGAACCCAGCGGATGGCCGAGGGAGCCGCCGCTTTGGAAGGGTTCCCGGCCTTCTGCCCGAAGAGGCCCCGCAGGCCCGGCGATTTTTGATAAATTATGACGGCGGCAAACTAAAAACTAAGCCCGCCGGAGAAAAGGAGAATGCCATATGTCTGCTATTCAGTCGGTCCGTTCCAATACATTCCAGGCGGAGGTCCTTACCGCCTCTGCCGCCGTTCCTGTGCTCGTGGATTTCTGGGCTTCCTGGTGCGGCCCCTGCCGCATGTTTGCCCCGATTTTGGAGGAGGCCGCCGCGGAACTGGGGGAAAAGGCGAAGATCGTGAAGGTCAATGTGGATGAGGAGCCGGCCCTCGCCCAGCAGTTCGGCGTGATGAGCATTCCGACCCTGGCGGTTATAAAGGACGGAAAGACGGTTTCCACCTCTGTGGGGGTGCGCTCCAAGGAAGACGTGAAACAAATGGCCGGGGAGGCGGCCTCCCTGTAACAGAGGGAAATGGAAGAAACCGGCGGAAAACTCAAAAAAGC
>URRG01000164.1 GCA_900550095.1 uncultured Oscillospiraceae bacterium | reverse complement strand
TCCGTTTCTTCCTTAATGCTGATAACACGTCCGCAGATCCCGCCGATGGTTGTGATCTCATCGCCGATTCGAACGCCCTTCCGCATCGCTTCTTCTTTCTTTTTCTTTTTGGACTGAGGACGAATCAGAATAAAATACAGTGCCACAAACAGAATCGCGTACATGGCGATTACCATGATCCAGCTTGAACCGGAAGCCGCTGCCTCGGTTCCCGCGTTTAAAGGAATAAAATTAGACATCTTTATTTAGCCACCTCCATAGTAGTCTTTAGTATTATAGCAAAGGAAATGCCTTCTTGCAATAGAAATTATATTCTCAAGCCAAGTTTTACCACATTATTTTTATATAAATCTTCGAAAGTGCCCTCATCCAGAGCTTCACGGATCCGCTCGAACAAAGTATTGAAAAAATAGAGGTTGTGCATTACTGTCAAACGCATTGCGAGCATCTCTTGGCTTTTAAAGAGGTGATGGATGTATGCTCTGCTGAAATTGCGGCAAGTCGGGCACTGGCAGGTTTCGTCCAAAGGCGCTTCGTCCAACGTATATTTTGCGTTCAACAGGTTTCGGCAGCCTTCCCACGTGAAAGCGTGGCCGTGGCGGGCATTTCGGGAAGGCAGAACGCAGTCGAACAGATCTACCCCTCTGCGTACAGCTTCCAGAATATTGGTCGGGGTTCCTACCCCCATCAAATACCGGGGTTTGTCCTTCGGCATTTCGGGCTCCACAGCTTCAATAATACGGTACATTTCCTCTGCCGGCTCCCCTACCGCCAGGCCGCCGATGGCATAGCCGTCCAGATCCAATTCCCGGATGCGTTTCATATGTTCGATCCGCAGGTCGGCGTATGTGCTGCCCTGATTGATACCGAAAAGCATCTGTTTCTGATTAATGGTGTCCGAAAGAGTTTTCAGACGTTCCATTTCCGTCTTACAGCGGTAAAGCCACCGAACGGTCCTCTCGCAGGAACGCTTTGTATATTCATATTCCGCAGGGTTCTCAATGCATTCATCGAATGCCATGGCAATAGTGGAAGCCAGGTGGGACTGTATGCGCATGCTTTCTTCGGGGCCCATAAAGATCCTGCGCCCATCGATATGGGAGGCGAAGGTTACGCCTTCCTCCCGAATATCGCGGAGTTTAGACAGGCTGAAGACCTGAAAGCCCCCGCTGTCGGTGAGTATAGGCCCCTCCCACTTGGTAAATGCGTGGAGTCCGCCCAATTTATGGATCACTTCATCTCCGGGCCTTAGATGAAGATGGTATGTGTTGGAGAGCATTACTTGGCTTTTCAGCTCATTTTTCAAATCCAGAGCCGAAATCCCGCCTTTGATGGCGGCAGCAGTCGCTACGTTCATAAAAGCAGGCATCTGGATCGTTCCGTGAGGGGTTTTGAACTCTCCTCTTCGGGCGTTTCCACAGGTTTTTTTCAGCGTATACAAATTGAGTACCTCACATCTTCATATTTTATATACAGGTTAAAGAAGTATACCTAAAAATCATTATATCCGGATTTGAAGGGAGAGTCAATTAAAAACCCTGTTTCCTCCGAAATGACCAAGCGACAGCCGCCTATACGCTGTGACTAAAATGAAATTTTGATGAATCCAGCTATATATAATTGTTTCCATAAAATCTTTCTTCCGCTTTTTCCCAACATTCTAAATGTGAGATTTATTTAAAGAAGAGGGCGCTGCATCCTGCCCTCGATATTCAGAACACGCTGTTTAATAGAAAATAGTACCGGTTCCGTTCCCGATCCGGCTCGATTCTCAGTTTGCTGAGCAGCATAGATAGCTCGAATCCTGGAAATGTTCCCCTTACATACCTGCTGTT
The DNA here is from genome assembly GCA_900550095.1 of uncultured Oscillospiraceae bacterium. Taxonomy (GTDB): domain Bacteria; phylum Bacillota; class Clostridia; order Oscillospirales; family Acutalibacteraceae; genus UMGS1264. The sequence continues at coordinate 3,958 of URRG01000164.1, read as the reverse complement.
AAAATTACTTCGCAGGTCCCTGAAGCTCAGAGCAGCTTTTTCTGGTATTTGTCTGCCAATCTGCTTCGAAGTGCTTTCCTCTTTTCTCCCGCCTGCTAAGGGCAAAAAAGCCCTATCAAGAGTCTCTGCTGAACAGCGTCTATACTCTATGATCGGGCTTTTTATCTCCTTTTTAGCAGAAAGAGAGGAAATATGAATCTGTTGAACTTTTTCTCAATTCTCCTGGCTCCCTCTACGCTGCCATAAAGATTTATTTGTTTTTGAATTTCATCATACTGCTTACTTGAAGCTGTTTTGCTAAAGCTTAATATACGTTGTAAACAGCGAGAAGATTTCAAAAAGTTAGAATGCGGCGATTTATTTTTTCAGTTGGATACCGTCTTTAAAGGCGTATCCCACGGCCTCTCCCAACTTCAGATACCGATTATTTACTGGGTCAAAGGTAATAGGAGAGAGCTTTTTGGGATCGATTTTACCATTTTCACCCAATATGCTTTCCTCAGCGGAAACATTGACGATCTCCCCAATCATGAGTTCAGTATCTTCATCGTAGCTGAGAAGCCGGCATTCCAATGCCATAGGAAGTTCTTCGATAAGTGGAGCATCCACAACTTCGCTTTTTACGGTGTGAAGTCCGGCCCTCTGAAGTTTATCCGGCACAGTATTGGCAGAAACAATGCCGATATAATCCGCTTCCACCACATGCGATTCGTCCGCTATACTCACAGTAAACGCCTTACGGTAAAGGATATTTTTTACCGTTTTATGTTCCGCGCTGAGACATATGGCGATTTTTTTAGAGTCTGCTATTCCTCCCCAAGCGGCGTTCATAGCGTCGGGAGTTCCGTCCTCACCGTAGGTAGCGATGATCAGAACGGGCATCGGATACAGCAGCGGTTTAGCTCCAAAATTTTTTCTCATAGCGATTCAGCCTCCTTGATAATGCATTATATTTTCAACAACTGAGGCAGTTGCCGATGACTCTTACCTACAGCAGAAAAAGCGATGTATTATTTATATTGTATTATCTGCCTGCTGGAAGCTGCTTACACGAAGGCTCCCGGTTTATAATGATAATCCCATGAAAAATGAATGGTGCAGAGATACTCTCTACACCGTTCTTTTATATTATCAAGTTTAGCCTAAAAAGTCAATGTATTCATTGTTTTCGTAGAAAAAGCGGTCCGGCTTAAGCGCAGACCGCTTTTTTGTAAAGAATGGTATGTATCATGGAAATTACTTCATCGCTCTTGATTCGGGGAAAAACATAAAAGCCGCCTCCAAAGGTAGAGAGCGATCCTGCCTTATCGCTGATTACATTTTTCAGTCCAGGAGTATGCTCTACCAATTCGTTTAAAGGGTGTACACGGTCTGCGGGGGCAAAAGGTTCCAAACGGCTGGTCAATCATATACGGAATACATCAGGTGCATTGCCGGCTACCATCTCTGTGATTGTTTTGGTCAGATAGTGACCGATGTCTGCAACTATGATAGCCCATATGATTTTTGCCGGAAAGATTAGTCTTTCCAGACGCATAAAAACAGAAAAAATTCCGCAAAACCCCAAGATACTGAGCTTTTGGGGAGATTTTCCCATTCTAAATTTTTACTCACATCACGAGCATCGCATCCCCAAAGGAAAAAAATCTATATTTTTCTTCCACAGCTGTTTTATAGGCATTCATAGTATTCTCATAACCGGCAAAAGCCGACACCAGCATGATCAGCGTACTTTCCGGCAGATGGAAATTCGTCACCAATCCGTCCAATACCTTGAAGGTATAGCCGGGATAGATAAAAATATCCGTCCATCCGCTGCTTTCACAGATACGGTTTTCTTTTGTCCCTATGGATTCCAAGGTGCGGCAGCTGGTGGTGCCAACGGCTATGACTTTTTTCCCTTCTCTTTTTGCAGTATTGATAAGGGCGGCGTTGGCGGCATCCAAAGAATAGTGCTCGGAATGCATCTTGTGATCTGTTATGTTTTCTGTTTTAACGGGGCGAAATGTCCCAAGCCCCACATGAAGAGTCACAAAAGCGATGCGTACGCCTTTTTCGCGGATTTTTTCCAGAAGCTGAGGGGTGAAATGCAAACCCGCCGTAGGAGCGGCGGCAGAGCCTACTTCGTGGGAATATACATTCTGATACCGTTCCTTATCTTTCAGTTCATGGGTTATGTAATGCGGAAGAGGCATGCTGCCGATCTGGTCCAGGATCTGATAAAAATCTCCCTCATATGAAAAGCGGATCAGACGGTTCCCGCCTTCCAAAACATCTAACACCTCGCCTTTTAGTACGCCGTCTCCAAAGGTGAACCGGTTCCCGGGCTTGGCGCGCTTGCCGGGGCCTGCCAGAGCTTCCCACACGTTCTTCTCTCTATGATGCAAAAGAAGAAATTCCACTTTTGCGCCGGTTCCTTCCCGTATTCCATATAACCTGGCGGGGAGAACACGCGAATCGTTTAGGACCAGGCAGTCTCCAGGCTCCAGAAAATCCACAATATTCCGGAATACAGAATGGCGGAGGGAGCCATCCCCTCTTCCAACCACGAGCAAACGGGAGGAATCCCTGGGTTCTATAGGAGTCTGAGCGATCAGCTCCTCCGGAAGATCATAGTAATAATCGCTGGTTTTTGTGTGCAGTTCCAATTTCCTTATCTCCTATTTTTGATTTGACACACCGCTTCGCAGCGTGTATAATATAGAACGAATAAACGATAGAGGCGCGGGTTTGATCAGTACTTCATTTCAGTCCTGCCGCGGGCGATACGGAATGTTTTAGGAAAGGCAAAACCGCCGAAGGGGGCTTCTGGCAAGAGTCCTCTGGGGGTCGCTGTGAACAGCGCGGCAACTGTCATCATTCAATATGATGGAGTGCTATCGGTTTCCTGAACGATTCCGAATAGTATTATTATATTGAATTGGCAGCCGGTTTTCAACCGGTTTTTTTATTATCCCGGCGTGGATTCAGTGGTCTCGGCGGTAAAATTCATTTGTCCGCCTGAAGATACATAATTTTTTTGCGGAGACATATGAATGTCTTGGAGGTACAGTTATGAAAAAGTATAAGGTGGGTATTATTGGCGCAACGGGTATGGTTGGGCAACGGTTCACGACCCTTCTGGAAAACCATCCCTGGTTTGAGGTAGCCGCTCTTGCGGCCAGCTCCCGTTCGGCAGGGAAAACCTATGAGGAGGCCGTTGGGGGTCATTGGCTCATGAGCGCTCCTATGCCTGCTTCTATGGCGAAAATGGTTGTATTCAACGCAGAAGAGGATGTTGAAAAAGTTGCGTCCCTTTGTGACTTCGTTTTCTGCGCAGTAAATATGAAAAAAGATGAGATCAAGGCGCTGGAAGAAAAATATGCGAAAGCGGAATGCCCGGTGATGAGCAATAACAGCGCACACCGCGGGACGCCGGACGTCCCCATGATCATCCCGGAAATCAACCCGGAACACGCAGAAGTTATTGAAGCACAGCGCAGGAGACTCGGCACAAAGCGGGGCTTTATCGCTGTGAAATCCAACTGCTCTCTGCAGAGCTATGTGCCTGCCATCCATCCCCTTATGGATCTGGGCGTTACAAACGCCCTGGCCTGCACCTATCAGGCGATTTCCGGAGCTGGAAAGACCTTTGAGACCTTCCCCGAGATTTTGGATAATGTGATCCCTTACATCGGCGGAGAAGAAGAGAAATCGGAAAATGAACCCCTGAAGATTTGGGGGCATGTGGAAAATGGAGTGATCGTGAACGCCGAAGCTCCCAATATCACCTCTCAGTGCCTGCGTGTCCCTGTTTCGGACGGTCATACAGCGGCGGTTTTCGTATCCTTTGAAAAGAAAGTGGAAATGGAAGAAATCATCAAAAGATGGGAAAGCTTCAAGGGGGCCCCTCAGGAATTGAATCTGCCCAGCGCGCCGAAGCAGTTCCTGCACTATTTCCGCGAGGACGACAGACCCC
>URRG01000163.1 GCA_900550095.1 uncultured Oscillospiraceae bacterium | reverse complement strand
CGGGAAGGCCCGTCTTATGCTCGATCCCCACCGGGATGCCGCGGCCGTTGTCGCGCACCTCTATCACATCCCCGGGCAGGATCTCCACGTCCACCCGGTCGCAGAAGCCCGCCAGGGCCTCGTCGATGGCGTTGTCCACGATCTCATACACAAGATGGTGCAGGCCCCTGGGGCCCGTGGAGGAAATATACATGCCCGGCCTTTTCCGGACGGCCTCCAGCCCTTCCAGGACCTGTATCTGGCTTTCGTCGTATTCCTGCTGTGCCCGGGTGATCTCATTCAGCTCCATAGTCTCTAAAACGCTCCCTTAAGCTTTATCGCGCCCTTTCGCGCGTCCGTTCGGTCTCTCATTTTGATCGTTCTTTTTGTTCTTTCTATATCTGTTTTTGCCCGTTCGGTTCATCCTTTGCCCAGCCGCTGTGTGCGGGCGGGCATAGGAATCGAAGGCTGCCGCGGTGCGGCGGGAATACCGCCCTATAGTTCCGAATCCCATCCCTATAACCCTATAATCGATAACCGTACAGCCTCTGCAGGGCCTCGAAAAACCGATCGCAGCTTGATCCTCAACCGCCGCGCCGATTCGGTGCAAAGCGCGAAGGGCAAAGGATGCAGCATGCAGGGATGCAGGGCCGCAGGGCTCAGGGCTCCCTGCGCTCCGGCGGGGAAAAACGAATGGTTTCCTGGCTGACCGCGCTCCGGGGGCTGTCCCTGTCAGGCTTCCGGCCATCCCCCGCCGAAACGGGACCTGTAAACTGCGTGGTATATCCCTGTTTATACAGCTCAGCAGGAGACGCAGCTCTTCCCGAAGGCGGTGCGGAGGATATACGGGACACAGGGGGCGCCGAAGGAGCGGGAGGAGCAGGAGGCATAGCCCGGCGGCCCTTCCCGCCCTGCTGCCGCCCTTTCGGCTGTTCCACAGGCTTCTTGCGCAGAATGGGCTTTTTCAGCCGCACCAGAAAACAGCACAGGACGGAAAACACAAAAAACGGAAGGACGAGCCACAAAAGGACCATAAGGTCGAAGACGTTCCCGCGGATGCGGGTGACGAGAAACCCTATAAGGGCCAGGATCACCGCTCCATTGCCGAAAATATACGCCGCAGGATCCAGAATGACGTTGGAGATCCCCCCGCACTTGGGGCAGAGGAATTCCCCCTGGTTCTTCAGATACCAGCTGTAGAGGGGATTCAGCTTTTTCCCGCAGTATGGGCATCTGGGAAGCCTGAATTTTTTCATACTCTTACCTCGCGTCAGCTTTTCTTCCTTGCCCGCCGGGCTGAAGGCCCGCCTCAAAAGCTCAAAACAGCAAAACCGCAAAAAAGCAAAACAGCCTTTGCAGGGCGCGCCTGCCGGAGAGCCGCGGTCCCCCGCAGTTCTAGATTCCTACATTTCTGCATTTCCAGATTTCCAGTAATTTCCGGAACGCCGGGATACGGAGATACAGGGATATTAGGGATAGAGAGATGCTGAGCCGAAATGCAGAAATACAGAAAACACAGAGGCCGCCGGGCCGTTCCGCCTCCAGAATTTCCAGCACCCCAAGCCGTTTAAACCGCGGGCGTTCCTGAACGGCCTCATGCAAAACGGCCTGCAGCCCATTGCAGCTCAAAGACCCCGCACGGCTGTACGACTGTATAGCTGCATGGCTGTATAACTGCCAGACTGTTGATCCGCACAGACCATACATAGTATGGCTTATATACGGCGTTTTGGAGCATATCGCCTGCGGAACCAGGCCGCAAAACGGGCAAAACAAAAGACTCCCCCTCCCCATATATCCCTATACAGGGCAGAGGGAAAACCTCTTATAAGACAATTATAGCGCATTTTTGAAAAAACCGCAAGTTTTAGCCTCATTTCGGGCAAAGAAAAGCGGCCCTTTTCTCCGGTGCCGCAGGAAAAAAGGGCGAAGGCAGGCGGAAATAAGCAGAAACAAATGAATCCCGGAAAAACGGGCCGGCCCCCGCTTTTTTCCGTCTTCCTCTTCAGCCCCTTTCTCCCGTGTTGGAGAGGGAATCCACATACCCGCTCCGTTTCAGCAGGGTGGAAGAGGATATCTGCGAAATATACACCGTGGGCCTGCTTTTCTCTTCATCCCAGCAGAGGACGAAGGATTTCGGAAGCTCCATGGAAACGTTCACCACATGGCCGTTTTTTTCGCAGGCTGTAAGATACTCTCGGGTGGTTTTGGAGATGGTGGAGGTATCCATATCAAAAATGCCTATGATTTCGCTGGTCCTGACGACGGTATCCTGCCCTAAATGGAGATACACGGCAAGCCTCCCTTTCGTTTTCAATTTTCAGTTTCATGTCCGGCTGCCCGGATGCACGGACGTCCGGACAGCCGGACAGCCGGACGGCCCAAAAAGCTCCCTCTGCACACAGCGGGGGAAGCTTCCCCGCCTTTATGATATCCGAACCCAGGCCGAAGGGACGTCCCGGAAACACGCCCCTGCATGAACGGCATATGTTTGCCATCCGGCGGGGGCGTTCATGCGGCCTTTTCCAAAAACAGGAGCCCAGCCTGGAGATTGTTCCTTTTCCGTTCTCATACTCCCGGCCCTTTCAGGCTTTTCCTCCGGCCGTCATTCTTTGCCTTCACAGCCTTCTTTGATCTCCCGCACTTCCCCCGCCTCCACGAAAAAGCGCTTGCCCTCTTTCAGGCGGCGGGCGGGCTCAGGGGAACAGCAGGTGAGGAATACCTGGCGGCCCTCCAGATGGTTGAGAAGGTACTCCTGCCGGTGGGAATCCAGCTCGCTCAGGACGTCATCCAGCAGGATCACGGGTTCTTCCCCCGTAAAGCGCTTCAGAAGCTCCGCCTCCGCCAGCTTCAGGGCCAGGACGGCGGAGCGCTGCTGCCCCTGGGAGCCGAAGCTTTTCGCCGGGACGCCGTTCAGAAGGATCGTGAGATCCCCCCTGTGAGGGCCCGCTCCTGTGTGGCCGAAGCGCACATCCTCCCGCCGCCCGCGGAGAAGGGCCTCGGAAAGGGGACCCTCGTACCCTTTTCTGTAGGAAAGCCCCAAAGCCTCCCGGCCCCCCGATATCCCCTCATAGGCCGCGGCGGCCGCAGGCTCCAGGACCTCCGCATACCGGAGGCGTTCCCGGGTGAGTTCCTCCCCCAGCTGCGAAAGGCGCATATCCCATATCTCCAGAGTGTCCAGAAGCTCCGGATGCCGGGGGATGTCCTTCAAAAGGGCGTTTCGCTGGAACAGCGTCCTGTTATAGCGGGTCAGAAGCCCGGCATAGGCGGGCCTGGACTGGCACAGGGCCGAATCCAGAAACTGCCTGCGCCCCGCGGGGCCCTCCTTCACAAGGGAAAGATGCTCCGGGGAAAAGATCACCGCGCAGAATTTCCCCACGATCTCCGAAGAAGCCCGCTTCTTCACCCCGTTCAGGGAGACGAACCGCTTTCCCTCCCCCAGACGCAGCTCCAGCTCCTGCCGCCTTTCCTCGCTGAAAAAGGAAAGGGAGAGGGAAGCCCTCTCCCCGTGAAGGCGGATGAGCTCCCCGTCCTTCGCCCCGCGGAAGGAACGCCCTCCCGTGAAGATCCACAGTGCCTCCAGAAGGTTCGTCTTCCCCTGGCCGTTTTCCCCATAGATCACATTGACCCCCGGAGCCGGGGAAAGGGAGAGGGGAGAAAGGTTCCGGAACCCAGAAAGCTCCAAAGCCTCTGCCCGCATGTCAGCCCTCCCCTGCAGGAGCGGCGGCGATCTCCACCGTGACGCCGCCGTATTCGGCCCTGTCCCCTGGGCGGAGCTTTTTGCCCCGCATCAGGCATACCTCCCCGTTCACCTTTACGAGCCCGCTCTGAACGGCCACCTTGGCCTGGCCGCCCGTCCCGGCCGCCCCCGAAAGCTTCAGGGCGTCCTGCAGGCGGATATATTCCGTATCAATCACAAGCCTTTCCAAAAGGCCGGCCTCCTTTCTTCCGCTTACCGCTGCCTTCGTTCCTTATTCTGCCCTTGCCCTGCCTTCAGTTTGCTTTCAGGCGGACGGGCAGCACCAAAAACAGGTAGGAATCCCCCTCCGGCGGCATGATCTTCATGGGGCTCAGGGGCCCGTTGAGCTGGATGCGCACCTCGTCCCCCTCGGTGTTTCGCAGAGCGTCCAGCAGGTAGCGGTTGTTGAAGCCCATCTCCAGGCCCGCGCCCTCGATGGAAGCGGAAAACTGGTCGTTGGCCCTGCCGATGGCTGTGGAGCAGGAGAGATGGATGGAATCCTCCCCGAACACGCAGCGGATAGGGCTTTTGAGCCTGTCCGTGATCAAAAGGGAAACGCGCTCCACGCTGCCGATGAATTCTCTGGTGTTGGCTTTGACCTCCGTTTGACAGGCGGAAGGAATGGCGGAGCGGTAATCTAAAAACTCCCCCTCCAGCAGGCGGGAAATCACCGTATAGCTGCCGATAGTGAAAAGGATATGACGCCTTCCCACCTGGATGCCCACGTTTCCGTCGTCCTCAGGAAGAAGCTTCATGACCTCCGTGAGGGTCTTCCCCGGCACCACAAAGGACAGTTCCCCGGCGGCGTCGGAAGCGGCGCCCTCCGCCCCTTCCCCGGTGAGGATCTCCTCACGCATGGCCAGGCGGTAGCCGTCCACCGATACGAGGCGCAGCCGCCCGCCGGAAAGCTCAAAAAGGGTGCCCGTGTGGATGGGCTTCGCGTCGGAGTCCGCCACGGCGAAAATAGTCTGGCGGATCATCCCCTTGAGCAGGTCGTTCTGCACGCTGAACTCCCCGACCCCGGAGACGGAGGGAAGCTCGGGGTATTCCTCGGCCCCCATGCCCGCGATGGAAAATTCGCTGGCGCCGCTTTCGATGGTGGTCACATTTTTTTCATCCACCGTGAGCTTCACCAAATCCCCCGGAAGGCGGCGGATGATATCGGAAAACAGCCGGGCCCCCAGGATCACGGAACCGCTTTCCTCAATACGGGCGGGCAGCCGGGTGGTCATGCCCAGCTCCAGGTCGAAGCCGCAGAGGGTCATGCCGTCCCTCTCCGCCTTCAGGAGGATACCCTCCAGGGCGGGAACGGAGGACTTGGAAGAAACGGCCCGCTGCACATTGGAGACGGCCTCCACCAGCTGCTGCCGGTCACAGGTTAATTGGATCATGTCCATACATCCTTTCTATAACGGGTCTATACGGGCTTTTCAGTCCCGCGGTTTGAAAGCAAACCAAAATAGTGAAATACGTCAAAACAGATATACAGAGCTCTATACGATGCAGCCGATGCAGCCTATACAGCCGCCTATACAGCACCCGCGTATAACGCATGCAAAACGCATACTGAGCTCTGCCGATATACGAAGATATTCAGGCAAGATATGCATAACATGGAGGCAAAAAGGCCCGCATGCGTCGGAGCAGACGTTTCGGATATTTTTTATTTTTTTGATATCTTCAGCATCAACATCTCGGACGCCTCGGACAGATCAGAAAAACACGCCTGCATTATTTAAGTATATAAAGACTTGCGGAAAAAGGCAAGGCGTTTTCTTCATCCTAAGGAGTATACTTTCCGTAATATATACAATTTTATGTATTTGTATCATTTTTTGAACAAGGCGATGCGAAGAAATGTCTCCCGCGCCGTCATGAAAAAAGAGAGGAAAATAAAACCCAAAAGATAAAAACGCAGGCGTTCTCCCGCTTCCTGCAAGAGCGAAAATCGACGGCGCACTGTTTTGCATGATTTCCACATCGAGCTGCATGGGGAAGAACGCCCGCCTGTGTATGACGGAGAAAAAGGAAACGGAGGCGATAGGAGGAGAAACTCACGAGCAGGTATAGAGCTTCTCTTTAGGTAA
>URRG01000162.1 GCA_900550095.1 uncultured Oscillospiraceae bacterium | reverse complement strand
ATTTCTTCAACCCAGCTCCAGTTATGAAATTAATTGAAGTTATCGCTGGTCTTAATACACCAGATGAAATGGTTGAAAAGATTAAAGCTATCTCCGTAGAAATCGGCAAAACACCTGTACAGGTAGAAGAAGCTGCAGGATTCGTAGTTAACAGAATCTTAATCCCAATGATTAACGAAGCTGCATTTATCAAAATGGAAGGTGTATCTGATATCGCAGGCATCGATGCAGCAATGAAACTCGGTGCAAACCATCCGATGGGCCCGCTCGCTTTGGGCGATCTGATCGGCCTGGACGTTTGCCTGGCGATCATGGAAGTTCTGCAGGCTGAGACGGGCGATCCGAAGTACCGTCCGCATCCGCTGCTCAGAAAGATGGTCCGCGCTGGCAAACTCGGCCAGAAGACTGGCAAGGGATTCTACGATTACACCAAATAAGAAACGATTTGGCGTAAATTTTGATTTGGAGGAACAGGTATGGATTTCGTACTGAGCAAAGAACAGGAAATGGCCCGCACTCTGTTTAAAGAGTTTGCGGAGAACGAAGTAAAGCCTCTGGCTCAGGAAGTGGACGAGACCGAGCGTTTCCCGGCTGAGACGGTTGAAAAGATGGCCAAGCTGGGCTTTTTGGGAATCCCCACTCCCAAGGAGTACGGCGGCCAGGGCTGCGATACCCTTACCTATGTGATGTGCGTGGAGGAACTTTCCAAGGTCTGCGCTACCACCGGCGTTATTGTTTCCGCACATACATCTCTGGGCAGCGAGCCCATCCGGAAATTCGGCACTCCCGCTCAGATCCAGAAGTACCTCGTTCCCCTTGCCAAGGGCGAGAAGCTGGGCGCTTTCGGCCTGACTGAGCCCAACGCCGGCACGGACGCTTCCGGCCAGCAGACCAAGGCTGTGCTGGAGGGCGACCACTATGTGCTCAACGGCAGCAAGATCTTCATCACCAACGGCGGCAAGGCCGATATTTACATTATTTTTGCCATGACCGATAAGAGCAAGGGAACCAAGGGGATTTCCGCCTTTATCGTAGAGAAGGATTTCCCGGGCTTCTCCATCGGCACCAAAGAGAAGAAAATGGGTATCCGAGGCTCTTCCACTACGGAATTGATTTTTGAAAACTGCATCGTTCCGAAGGAAAACCTTCTGGGCAAAGAGGGTCAGGGCTTCCGCATCGCTATGCAGACGCTGGACGGAGGCCGTATCGGTATTGCCGCTCAGGCTCTGGGCATTGCTGAAGGCGCTCTGGAAGAGACTGTGAAGTATGTGAAGGAAAGAAAGCAGTTCGGCCGCCCGATCGCTAAGTTCCAGAACACCCAGTTCCAGCTGGCCGATATGAAGACCAAGGTGGAGGCCGCCAAGATGCTGGTATACCGCGCGGCTATGGCAAAGGATACGCAGAAGATCTTCTCCGTGGAAGCCGCTATGGCGAAGCTCTTTGCCGCTGAGGTCGCTATGGAAGTTACTACAAAGGCTGTACAGCTGCACGGCGGTTACGGCTATACCAGAGAATATCCCGTGGAGCGCATGATGCGCGACGCCAAGATCACCGAGATCTACGAGGGAACCAGCGAAGTTCAGCGCATGGTTATCTCCGGGAACCTTCTGAAATAATGGGAAGCTGTAAAGCCAAAAGGAGTGACAACAGTTGAAGATAGTAGTTTGCATTAAGCAGGTACCGAACACCAATGAAGTAAAGCTCGATCCGGTAACCGGCACTCTGATCAGAGACGGTGTACCGAGCATTATCAACCCCGATGACAAGGCCGGCCTGGAGGCTGCCCTTACTCTGAAGGATCAGTACGGCGCTCATGTGACCGTTATCACCATGGGCCCTCCGCAGGCGGATACCGCTCTGCGCGAGGCTCTGGCTATGGGTGCGGACGAGGCTATTCTGGTTACGGACAGAGCCTTCGGCGGCGCTGATACGCTTGCTACATCCACCACGATCGCGGCCGCTCTGAAGACCCTGGAATTCGACCTGGTTATCACAGGCCGTCAGGCTATCGATGGCGACACCGCTCAGGTCGGTCCTCAGATCGCCGAGCATCTGGGCCTGCCCAACGTCAGCTATGCGGAGGATCTGAAGGTAGAGGGAGACAGCCTTATCGTCAAGCGTCAGTATGAAGACAGATATCATATGATCAAGGTGAAGATGCCCTGCCTGATTACGGCTTTGAGCGAGCTGAACAAGCCCCGCTACATGACTCCCGGCGGCATTTTTGACGCCTACAGAGAGAAGGAAGTCAAGGTCATCACCCGCGCCGATCTCACTGTGGACGACGCCGCCATCGGTCTCAAGGGCTCACCCACGAGAGTTTTCCAGACATTTACGAAGAGCCTGAAGGCTGCCGGCACGGTTGTACAGCTGGATGCTGAAGACTCTGCCGAGTATATGCTTGAAAAACTCAAAGAGAAATTCATTATTTAACGTGGAAAGTGGTGAGCAGAATGAATGTACAGGATTATAAAGGCGTATTTGTTTTTATCCAGCAGGTGGATAACAAGATCAGCGGTGTTTCCTTTGAGCTGCTGGGCAAGGCCAACGAGCTGGCCAAAGGCCTTGACACGGAAGTGACGGCTGTTCTGCTGGGGTACAATGTTTCCGATCTTTGCTCTGAGCTGGCGCGCTATGGTGCAGACAGGGTCATCGTAGTGGACGACAAGGCCCTGGAAGTATATACGACTGAGCCCTATGCCCATGCGATGGACAGAGTGATTGCGGAATATAAGCCCGAGATCGTGCTTTACGGTGCGACGGCTATTGGCCGTGACCTGGCTCCCCGTGTTTCCGCCAGAGTGAAGACCGGCCTTACCGCCGACTGCACCAAGCTGGAGATCGCCGAGGACACTAAGGCGTTCCGCATGACCCGTCCCGCTTTCGGCGGCAATATCATGGCTACAATCATCTGCCCGGAGCATCGGCCTCAGATGGCTACGGTGCGTCCTGGCGTTATGCAGAAGATCAAGCCCGTTGAGAACGCTTCTGCCAAGGTGGAGAATTTCAAAGTGGACTTTGAGGGCCATCAGAATGTGGAGATTCTCGAGGTCGTGAAATCTGTCGTTGAGAAGATGGATATTCAGGATGCGAAGATCCTGGTTTCCGGCGGCCGCGGAATGGGATGCCCTGAGAACTTCCAGCTTCTCCGGGATCTGGCCGATGCCCTTGGCGGCGAGGTCAGCTCTTCCAGAGCCTGCGTAGACGCGGGTTGGGTGGAGAAAGACATCCAGGTCGGTCAGACAGGCAAGACTGTCCGCCCGAACCTCTATATCGCATGCGGCATCTCCGGCGCTATCCAGCACCTTGCCGGCATGGAAGATTCAGATGTGATCATCGCTATCAATAAGGATGAGAACGCTCCCATCTTTGAAGTGGCTGATTACGGCATTGTGGGAGACGTCACCAAGATCCTTCCTCTCTTCACAGAGAAGGTAAAGGCTGCCATGGCTGCCCGTAACGCCTGATCATAGCATACAATTTGAAAAAGGTCGGAACAGCAAATTGTTCCGGCCTTTTTTGTTATAAAGTGTTTACACCCCATACGTTGAAAATCGAATTGTCCTCTGCTATACTGAACCTATAAACGGATGGAGAAGGAAGGAGTGTGCTGAGGCATGAGGGAGCGTACAAAACCGATAAACTGGCCCTTAGCGGGAATGGGGCTTTTTGCCCTTGCGGATCTGGCCTACAGCTTCATATGCGTGATCCGTATCTGGCGAATGGACAGAGGCGCTTATTCCGAGACCCAGCCTGAGCTTTTGGCTATGGCAGCTGTGACCGCCATTTTGTATGGCGTGGTCTATGGCTGCTATCTTCTGTATCGGAGCCGGGAGAAGGAGAGAATAACTAATCCGGTTCTGGCAGCTCTGCCGTTTCTTTGGAGCCTGCTGCTTCTGTGCGGGGGTGCAGCGGGAAATGCCCGGACAGCTCTTTGCGCCCTGTTTATAGCCGTATTCTGTATTCTTATATTTGGCTGCGCGGCCATTGCCCGCAGAAACAAGGAATGCAGGAGGGAGCCGAAGAAAAAAACGGTTTCTTTTACTCCCCGGGAACTAAAGAAAGAAAAGGAAGCTCTTACAGCGGATTTTATCAATTACGATTGGAAGCTGGAGGATGCGGCCCGCAGAATCCAAGATAGAGAGATAGCCGCCGCCGCTGGAGAGATGGAGCAGTTGGTGGTGTCGATTTATCGCGAGAGGGAAAGATGTCCGGAAAAGGCGGCTGTGCTGCAAAAGTTTTCGCTTTTGTATCTTCCGGCTTCCGTACGGCTGCTCAATAGATATGCAGAGCTGGAGCAGGAGACTGCCCGGACAAAGGAACAGGAAGAGCTGTTCTTCCATATCAAGAGCGCTTTGTTCGATGTCAGAAGCGGACTGAAAAGCCTGTGGGCTTCCATGCAGGAGCCGGGAGATCTGAAATTGTCAGCGGAGATGACCGTCATGGAAAATAAGCTTGCGGGGGACGGCTTGCTTCAGGAGTTTCATATTTCCAGTTGCAGGGCAAAAGTGTAGACGCAGGTCCCTGCCGGTGTTTTATTTTTGCGTACAGAAACCGCTTTTCCCGTTTTCACGGAAGAAGGCGGTTTCTTTGCATATTGCGCTTATACACCCTTTCTATTATAATAAGAAAGAGAGTATAAAGATTCTTTCCGTTTCATATCTGCGGGAAAAAGGTATGGAAGGAAGAATCGGAACAGGAGACGTTTACAATGCCCATGCATATACGCCATCAGCTGCCGGCTCCGGCCGACTTAAAAAAAGCATATCCATTGTCCCGGGCGGTAGCTGCCTTGAAGCAGGAGCGGGATAGGGAGCTGCGGGATATTTTTACCGGCAAACTGGATAAATTTGTCGTTATAGTGGGGCCGTGTTCTGCCGACAGCGAGGATGCTGTCTGTGAATACGTATCCCGTTTGGGAAAGCTCAAGGATCGTTTTGCAGAAAAGCTCATGCTTATTCCCCGGATCTATACCAATAAACCGAGAACTACAGGAGAAGGCTATAAGGGGATGCTCCACCAGCCCAGTCCCGATAAAGCGCCGGATCTGCTAAACGGCATCATAGCCATACGGAAGATGCATATTCGGGCCATCGAGGAAAGCGGCCTTACAGCGGCGGATGAGATGCTCTACCCGGAAAACCGCAGCTATCTGGACGATCTTCTCTCCTATGAAGCCGTGGGAGCCCGTTCTGTAGAAAACCAACAGCATCGCCTGACGGCCAGCGGTATGGATATCCCGGTGGGAATGAAAAATCCCACCAGCGGCGATTTCTCTGTGATGCTGAATTCGGTGCAGGCGGCACAGTCTGCTCATCGGTTTTTATATCGGGGGTGCGATGTATCGACGGAAGGGAACGACCTGGCCCATGTGATCCTCCGTGGAGGCGTGGATAAATACGGCACATGCATTCCCAATTACCATTACGAGGATTTGATTCGTCTCCTGGAGATGTACCAGAAACGGGAGCTGAAAAATCCGGCGGCTATCGTGGATGTGAACCACTCGAATTCCGATAAGAAATTCAAAGAACAGATCCGGATCGTCAGCGAGGTGCTCCACAGCCGCAATTACAATCCGGAACTGAAAAAGCTCATTAAAGGCGTTATGATCGAAAGCTATCTGGTAGAGGGGAACCAGCCTATCTGCACAGAACGCGTATATGGGAAATCCATTACGGATCCCTGTCTGGGCTGGGAGGATACGGAAAGGCTGCTGTATAAGATTGCAGAGCAGTGCTGATTTTTCTGTAAGGCTGTTCGTCTTTTGTAAAAAGGGGAACGGGCCCTGCCGGAAAGGAGGAAAAAGGGCGGAAGCATTCAGCTTCCGCCCTTTAGGGTGATG
>URRG01000161.1 GCA_900550095.1 uncultured Oscillospiraceae bacterium | reverse complement strand
TACCTTGATATTTTTTTCTTGCCGCGATATACTGTATAATAGAATCAAATACGGGGGAAACAGGAAAAAGGAGCTTATGGAACTTGGCTCAACACCTCTGTGTAAAAGGTGCAGCCAGTACGCTTTTGCTGGATTTGAGCTTCGGCTCGCTCCCCGACGTTCCGCTGATCATGCCGGCGGCATATGCTGTAACAGGGCGCAGTACTCTGTTGCAAAGTTTAGCGAGCTCTCACCTGGGCCAGCGGACCGGAAAATCCGAATATGCATATCTAAAGAAACGCACACTACTCTCAGAGGAGACGGAGCCGGCTGAAATGCAGGCGCGGCTCCTTCTTTATCTCTGCAGCTGAATGCCAAAGAAAAAGGCCGCACCGGCGGCCTGAACGGAGGTTTTTATGCAGTTAATCCCAGTAAACAAACAGACGCTTCCCTTTATGCAGTCGCTGTATAAGGAGGCTTTCCCCAGAAGTGAACGGAAGCCCTTTTCCCTTCTTCTGGAAAAGCAAAAGGAAGGGCTTGCCGAGCTCCTTCTTATTCAGGAAGAAGGAGAAACCGCTCCCTTGGGGCTGATGATTACCCTGGCGGATCCTAAAAGCGACATCGTTCTTCTGGACTATTTTGCCGTCAGCCCCTATGGCCGCGGAAAAGGAACCGGCGCCCGGGCGCTTTCCCTCTTCCGGGAACGCTTCGCCGGGAAACGTCTTCTATTAGAGATCGAGCGCCCGGATCCCTCCGCGTCCAACGCAGAGCAGCGCCAGCGCCGCAAACGTTTTTACCTGCACAACGATTTTACGGAAACAGGGATCTTCGTGCGGGTCTTCGGCGTGGAAATGGAGCTTCTGACCAACGGTACTCCCCTTTCTTTCCCGGAATATGTCCGCCTGTATGAAAACACCATGGGAAAGCTGCAAACTAGGCTTCTGCATATTACGGATATAAGCACATGACAGAATCCTCATTTCTCTTTAAACAAAAGGAAGGATCCCGGAACTTTCGGGATCCTTCCTTTATCCTTCTGTTTTCTTGCATAGATTCCTGATTTGCGTATTACCCGCAGTATAAGAAGTAGCCCACATGGCAGTTCAGAATACCACGGAAATAATCATCTGGCACAGGCACTGCCACGGTTCTCTATTTATTCTCTGAGCCCGCATTTGTCTCCACAGTAACCTCCTGCTCCGGCCCTACAATCTTCATAATAAAGGCGGAGGAAATTTCCGCTCCCTCCGGAGCGCCAGCGTATGCGCCGTATTCTCCGGCCTGTTTTTCCATAGCGTCCTTGACCGCCAGAGCCTCTTTAGCCCTTGTCAGCATATCAGAATCACCTAGGGAGCTAATCCCCTCCTCTTCAAACTGAGAAGCCCCGCTTGCAAGTTCCCCTGATTTTTCTGAAAGCTGACCTGACGCTGAATGCAAGGCCGAAGCTGCATCTTTTACCTGACCGGAAGCGGAACCCAGCTCTTTCAGGCCCGTTTCCAAATCCACACTTCCCGCCTTTAAGGTATCTGCGCCAGCTGCCAGAGCCATAACAGCCCCTACCACTGTTTTGGGATCCGTTGGATCGTCGTTAGGATCATACAATGCGCTGGTAAGCTTTTCAACATTTCCCATAAGTTGAGAGGAAAGTCCTGCGATTTCTTCCAGATCTTTTCTCATACCTTCCAGTTGGGAAACATCCAGAGAAGACATTATTGTGCGGATCTGATCCTTGGCCGTCTTCTGGACTGCCTGAATATTCTGTAGGATGGCCTGACCCTGTGCCTGTTCCACCGGATCGCTGCTAGTAAGAAGACTCTGCAGGGTCTTCTGCCCACGGGTAAGAACCCGCACAGCCACATCCGCCGATCCGCTGCTCACCTGTTCAATTGCCCCCTCCAACTGGGAAAGCATAGCGTTCATATCGCTTTCGCTGGGAAGGTTCAGATTTTCCAACTTTTTCTGAAGGGCCTCCATTTTTGTAACCAGCTGCTGCTGCAAAGAGGTAGAACCGGTGATTCCCGCTACCAACTCATCGCCTGCCTTGGCCTTTAAGGTTTGAATGGCCGTATCCAGAGAAGAAGCGCCCTGCCGGAGCTGGGAGGCTCCACTGACCGCACTGAGAAGGCCCTGATCAAAGGCATCGTAACTCTCCTTGAATTCTCCCATTTTCTCATCGTATTGCTCAAGAGCTTCACTGAGCTGTTGAGTTCCCTCTGTAAGCTGATGGGAAGCGGTTTTGAGAGTATTCATCCCCTCTTCCAGATCAGAAAGAGTGCCGTTCAGCTCCATATCCTGTATGATGGAAAGCCTGGTGGCCGCTGCTGCCATCATATCAGGAAATGTGAAATCCGTCACATCAGCTTCCACGGTAAAGGTATCCTGAAGCAGAACCCGAATTTCCTGCATATCCTCTGTGAGCACATTGTCAAAATTTTCTTTGAATCCTGGCAGGGAAAGAAAGCTCACGATCTGATTGGTGGAATCGCTGATAACCGTAGTATCCCCCGCATGGACATTTTGAAAGGTATTTGTGGGAAGATTCAGCACTAACCCCACCGCAAAAGGCGTGTAAATGGTTTTTTCCGAATCATTTATCGTTTGCGTCTCCTTCTCATTATTTGTTACATGGATGTCCATTTGCAGATGGCCGCTTTTTCCTTCCAGTTCCACAGCATCTACCTCTTTTCCGTCCAGCCGATACCGGATGCTGATAGAAACCGGCGGCGTTCTGTGCGAAGTGCCGTTATAGTATACATCAGGTTCTTGGGTGTCCCAAGCCACATACTTTCCATCCACAATAGGCTCCGTATCGGATTTGATATTGGTGATATCCGATAGATTGCTGATATCCCGGACATTCCTGAGCCCATCGTCGTTATGAAGCCAGCAGCTTACCGTCTGGGATTTCACGCTGCCGTCTGGATTCAGAAGCAGATACACGCTTTCCTGCTTGGAAACACCCGTTTTCTGAGAAGAGTTCCCGCTCTGGGTGCCTGTTTCCCCCTCGGTTACGGAAGGCATTGAGGAACGATAAGAGGAGCTCTCCTGCCTATTTCCCCTCGGGGTCTCTTCTGCTAAAACGCCTGAAGAGGCAGAAACAAGCATCCCCACACATAAAACTAGGGCAAGTGCCTTTTTCACAGACTGCATGCCTTTCATACCCTTTATGGATTTCATCCTACATTCCTCCTTGTGTTTAGGCCGGAACTACGGTTCCGGAGCCAGTTAAAGCTTGTTTTTTCCAGCAGTTTCGAGCAGAAAATCAAAAGTAGTGGCAGAACAAACAGAATCGTTACCATGCTGATCAAGGCCCCCCTAGACATCATCAAACAGAGATTTTTGATTAAATCCATCTGAGATATAATGCCCACGCCCACTGTAGCTAGGAAAAAGGCCAGAGCGCTGGTGATAATGGAGGGCGAGCAGTTTTCAATGGCCAGCCGCGCTGCCTCTTTTGGGTCGTTCCCCCGAACTCTCTCTTCTCGGAAGCGGTTTGTCAACAGAATAGCGTAATCTACCGTGGCGCCCAGCTGAATGGTCCCGACCACAATACTGGATATAAAGGGGATCGTAGTTCCGGTGAAGAAAGGGATCCCCATGTTGATGGAAATCGCGGATTCAATGGCAAGCACCAGCAGTATTGGGACAGAAACAGAGCGGAACACCACCGCAATAATCAAAAATACCGCCAGAATGGAAGTAATATTCACACTCTTGAAGTCTTTGTCCGCTACAGAAATCAAATCCTTCGTCATAGGTGCTTCGCCTGTGATATAGGCATGTTCATCATATTCCTTCAAAATAGCCTCCATCTGGGAAAGCTGATTATTCTGCTCATCGCTGGCAGTTATGTATTGAGAATTCACCAGCATCAGTTCTTTCCCCGCTTTGTGGATAGCATCCATCAGACTATCCGGCAGCATATTCTCGGGAATGACCCCGCCGATATACTTTTCTAGAGAAATTACCTGGGCCACGCCATCCAGTTTTTCGATACGGGTTGTGATCTCGTTCATCTGTGCATTCGTCAGGGAGTCATCCACAAGGATAAAGTCCGTAGCCGTCATGCCAAACTCATCTTTCAGCTTCTGGTTCCCCTGGGAAGAAACCAGCGTATCCGGCAGGGTATCCAACAGATTGTAATATACCTTCGTCTGTGTCTGACCATAGACGAAAGGCGCTATTATCGCCAGTGCTACCAGGAGGACCGCTGTCTTATGCTTTACGATAAAGTACGAGGTTCTTTTCAGCTTGGGAATAAAAGTCCTGTGACGGTATTTTTCAATCTGTTTATCAAAAACCATAATCAGCGCCGGCAGAACTGTTACCGTAGTAAGAACGCCGAAAATGACGCCCTTAGCCATCACGATGCCGATATCCGCCCCCAACGTCAGGCTCATGGTGCACATAGCCAGAAAGCCGGCGATCGTCGTCAGCGAACTGCCTGTAATAGAAGAAAAGGTCTTTTGGATCGCCGTAGCCATGGCTTGCTGGGTATCGGCCTGTAGGCTCTTTTCCTCCTCATACCGGTGCAGCAGAAAAATGGAAAAATCCATTGTAACGGCAAGCTGTAGGACGGCGGAAAGTGCCTTTGTGATAAAAGATATCTGCCCCAGAAAAAAGTTGGTTCCCATATTATAAGCCACAGCCATTCCGATGCATGCCACAAACAGAAATGGAATGATAGTGGATTCCAAGCTTAAAAACAGGATAGCAACCACTAAAAGGACAGCTACAAGAATGTAGAGGGGCATTTCGGAATCGATCAACTGCCGGGTATCTTCTGTAACGGTAGCCATGCCCCCGATGAAGGCTTTTTCATCCAGTATCTTTTTCATTTGACCGATAGCGTTCATAGTGGAGCCTGACGATATAGTGTCGGAGAATGTCACCAGCAGAAGGGTGGAATCATTTTTTCCGTAAAACAACTTCTGCACATCTTCGGGAAGCATTTCTTTGGGCACTGTGATATCCGCCACATCATCCACCCAAATCACATGCTCCACGCCCTCTATTCCTTTGATCTGCGCCTTCAACTCCTGCACCTCTATGGGACGCATACCCTCAACCGTCACCATAGCGGTGCTGGCCAACTTATAATCATCTTCCAGATAACGCTCACCGATGACAGAATCTAAATTCTCCGGGAGATAGTTCAGAATATCGTAATTGATATGGGTGGCCATCATACCAAATACAGATGGAATCAAAAGCAGCACAGCCAATATAAGTACAAAAATTCGATGTTTAACAATCCATCTTGCAAAGCCCTTCATTGTTTCAGCTCCCATCTAATTGACTTTTAGTCACTTAACTGTTGCCTGTAGTATAAACGAAATATGACTGTTGGTCAATATATAAAGTGACCAACAGTCATATTTATATGTTCCCTTTTTTGTAAAAAACACCAAGGATCTCATTTTAATGAGAGAATTCATTGCTTTTTCTCTTAAAGCTTTTTATAATGTAGAAAAGAAAAAGGAAAGTGAGGCGGGAGACATGCCCGGCTTGCGTGAAGTGCAAAAAGCTGAAAAAAAGGCCAATCTGTTACAGGCTGCCTATACCTGCTTTTTGGAAAAGGGGATCCATAAAACTTCAATCGACGATATTGTGGCCCGAGCCAATGTTGCCAAAGGAACCTTTTACCTGTATTTCAAGGATAAGGCTTCCCTGTTTGACCAGCTCTGCATAGAGGTTAGCAAAAGGGTGCTTCGCCATGCATACCAAAAAGTAAAGGAGCAGAAGCTGACAGAATACACCGATATTGTTATTGGTTTTTTGGATGCGGTGATCGAATATTTCAAAACTCATAAGGCTACCCTTATGCTATTAGAAAAAAATTTTTCCTGGCCTTTGATTGAACAGAACCT
>URRG01000160.1 GCA_900550095.1 uncultured Oscillospiraceae bacterium | reverse complement strand
GGCGCTGGCGGTCACCTTCCTTTTGGGCGATGTGGCGCTGAAAAACTGTATCCAGAGACCCCGCCCTTTTCAGGAAGTGCCTGTAGAACTGCTGATTTCGCCGCCCGGAAGCTTTTCTTTTCCGAGCGGACACACATCTTCCTCCTTTGCGGCGGCCGCGGCAGTATACCGGTTCCGAAAGAGCTGGGGTGCTGGAGCTTTTGTCTTGGCTTCTTTGATTGGATTTTCCAGATTGTATCTTTTTGTGCATTATCCAACGGATGTCCTGGCGGGGGCGGCATTGGGTCTTCTGATGGGAAATCTTGCCTATTTCTGTATAAATCGGAAAAAGAATGGAAACAAAGCTATAAAAACGTCTCTATAAAGTCTGTTTTGACCTTATTTGTTTTGTTTTTTAAACAATATTTATGTAAATTACACAAAAGTTTTTTGCATATACCTATTGACATTTGAAAAATAAGGGTAAATTACCTTTTTTCTATTTGTCATATACAAGATATAGCGAGAACGTTTTTTCTGTTGTGATAAATACTGTGTTTTTGAAATTTTTGCATAAAACTGCCATTTTTCCCCTTGCATATTCTGAAACTGCGTTGTATCATTAAAATTACCGTGAAAAAAGTTCACTGTAGGAGTGTGTGGATATGCGACAACTGGTAGGAAGGAAAATTGTGGGAGATATGGAACTGCAGTACTCCGTTTTAGGAGGCGGAAAGAAAGGATATTCGATCGAAATCTGTGAGATTTCCAGGTATCGGGAAGAGGAAGCTCTTTTCCCGGGAGATTCTGAGGGCCGGTGCAGAGCGCAGGAGTTTGCAAAGTGGATGTATGAACAGGGCGTTATGGCCGTGCATCTGAAGGGGATCGTGGAAGATTATATAAAGGAGCAGGGGACTCCGGAAGAAGCAACTTGATTTTTTCAGGAAAACGGGATATACTATTTCCATAATTTACAGGCTGAAAGGCCCAGAAGGGAAGTTTAAGCAAATGGAAAAATATATTTGTGACGCATGCGGATACGTATATGATCCCGCTGTTGGAGATCCGGATAATGGCATTGCTCCCGGGACTGCTTTCAGTGATCTTCCGGAGGATTGGGTTTGCCCTGTCTGCGGTGTGGGCAAGGATATGTTCAGTGAAGAATAATCCGTTTAATCAGGTGTATTACAGAAAAAGCAGGAGTTGTACACTCCTGCTTTTTCTTTTTCTATAAGTGTGCGTTTAGGGGGCAAGTTCCCAATGGAAGTCTTCTAAAAGCTCCGCTATTGCGGAAGAAGAGCTGGAAATGTCCACCGAAATGGTGTCAAAATAGTCTGGAAAATGGAATTTGGTTCCCTCGGGAAATTGAGAAGAGTAAAAGGAACCAGAAGGAAGAGAAAATTCTTCTTTAGAGAGATATAGAGTCAGAACTCCCATATATTCCTCCTGTGTTGTTTCCGCTGCTTCTCCGCCCGAATTTTCTTCTCGGCTCAAAGCGTCCAGTATCTGTGCTTTTTGTTCCGCTGTTGCTGGAAATTCTCTTTCCTCAGTTTCGCCGGTTGTATCGTCGAAGACAGAAAATGTAACTCTCGCAATAAGCTCTGGAGGAATCAGTCGGTAAACGCTCTCACGGTGGTTTTCTTCGCTGAAGAAAAATTCCTGCAGAGGCGAGGTAAAGGGAAAGTAGGAAGAACTATAGCTTCGGTGCAGGACGCTTCCATCCTTCAGATGATAGGCGAAGGAAAGGGAAGAGGAATTGCCGCCGGAAAGATATCCGGTAAAAAGAGGATTGCTGTAGAAATACGGATATGAAGCGGCCCGGATATTCTGAACGGTTTCCTCATGGGCTTTCTGCAGTTCCGCAAGCCTCTGCGGCTCTGTAACGACTGAGGAAAAGACATGCTTTTCATTGGAGGAATCGAGAAGGGTGAGGCTTTTGCCTCCTGTATATTCCACCCCTTCCACTGAGCCGGCGGACGGAACGGATGTATCGAACCCAAAGCCTCCGAAGGCTGTGACGCCAAAAAATACACAGCACAGAGCTATGGCGGCTCCATAGGCTATAAGACTTTTGGGAAAGCCCTTGAGGCCCCTGCCGTAGATCGCTTCCAAAACCAAATGAGAACAAAAGGAACCCAGAACGAACCAGAAATAGTAGTTAGCCCCTGCCAGGGAATTTGCGACGGAGCCCACTGTCATTCCTCCGGCCAGCGTTATGAAAAAGCGGATGATAATTTTTGGAAGGGGGAAGGCAAAGCTGGTTTCCGCCGCTTCGCTTTTCCGAAACCGGTAAAGGAGAAGGGCAAGCCCTAAAAAAAGCGGGATGGAAAAAAGCCACCACCACAGCAGATCCGTGTTAAAGCAGGCCATGAAATATATGCCGATATAGGGGCTCAGAAAGAAGGACTGAGAGCTCCATTCCGCGGCGGAAGAGGTATAGCCCGGCAGACTGCCGGCGATATAGGAGAAGCAGAGAAAAATCAGAATAGGTACAGATACGTTGATTCCGAAGATGGAAACAAGCGAGTCAAAGGCGGTCCCGCAGCAGACGACGACCGAGAAGGTAAAGGCTGTGATCGCCGCGGCCATAAGAAGCTGGATCAGAACCGACTGGAAGACCAGCAGAGGAAGGGCTTCACCTCCCGGAACAGCATAGATCCGGAAGCCCACAAGGATCCCCAGCAGAAGCAGGACATTTGCTGCTTGTACCAGCGTATGTGCTGTGAGAGAGGCGAGAAAGCGTCCCAGGAGCATGGGCGTCCTGCCCAGCGGAAGGGCGTGATATACGTCAACGCTGCGCTTATTCTGCATATACTGACAGAGGATCAGGGAATATACGAGAGAAAAGACGCTCACCAACGGAGAAGAGATGCCGGGGAACAGGGCGCGGATACCTCCCTGGGCTGCGGATACGGCGTATGAGGGAGACGAATATATGTCCGCTGCCTGAAGGGAAGCGGTGAGCAGAAAGACCAGGGCGAGAGGGATGAAGATCAGGGTCAGGATGCCGTAAAGGAGAGTGATCCCCCGAATCTGCCGGAGGCTTTGCTTCCATACGGCAGAGAGTTCTTTGCAGAAGCTACGAAAGGATATTGTCGATGTCATAACCGGCTGCCTCCATTTCACTGATAAATACTTCCTCCAGGGTAAGAGGGAGCGTCTCCAGGAACACAGGCTGCAGAGAGCGCAGCCGCTCTTCTGTTTGCCTCCTGTCCCCCCGGATAACCATTGTCACGAGAGAACCCAGGGTGTCCTTTTTGAGGATATCCAGATCCTGGAAGGCATCCTCCGCCAGGGCGGGGAAAACTGCCTGCACCCGGCAGATGTTGAGCTTCAGGTCGTCCAGTTCCTGGTCCAGCACCACGCCTCCCTTGTGGAAGAGCCCCACGTGGTCGCAGACGTCCTCCAGTTCCCGCAGATTGTGAGAGGCGATGACCACGCCCATGCCGGTAGAGGAAACCTCTTCGGCCAGGAGCTGGCGGAGCAGCTGCCGGATGACAGGATCGAGCCCGTCGAATATTTCATCCAGAAGCAGGAGACTGGGCCGGGTGGAAAGGGCGCATATCAGCGCCGCCTGCCGCTGCATCCCTTTTGACATGGAGATGATCTTCTGCCGGGTATCCAGCGGAAACA
The DNA here is from genome assembly GCA_900550095.1 of uncultured Oscillospiraceae bacterium. Classification (GTDB taxonomy): domain Bacteria; phylum Bacillota; class Clostridia; order Oscillospirales; family Acutalibacteraceae; genus UMGS1264. The sequence goes on along the minus strand of URRG01000160.1, from coordinate 2,305 downwards.
GACTGCAGAGTTTTTTGCAGAGGGAACGGTCCCAGCGCGGGTAGAGCGCTTTATAAAAAGAAAACATATCCAGGAGATTGGCCTGCGCAGGGAAATACGGGAAGTCGGAGATAAAGAAAAGGCGTTCTCTGGTGGGGATATGGGCGTAGGGTGAGCAGCCGTCCACCAGTAGGGTGCCTTCGTCCGGCTTATAGATCCCGGCGGCCGTCCGCAGAAAGGTGGATTTTCCGGCTCCGTTGCTTCCCACCAGCCCAAAAACGGAGCTGTCGCCTATGGTAAAGGTGATCCCGTTCAAAGCGGTGGTGCTTCCAAATTTTTTGATCAGCTGGTTGGCCTCGATCATGGGGTCATGCCTCCTTTCAGAGCTTCTTCCACAAGGCAGCGGATTTCCTCGGCTGTGAGCGAGGCTTTCTGCGCTTTTCCCACAGCCTCCTTCAGTTCTTCTGCGGCCGTATACCGTTCCTTCCCCAGGCGAGAGGTTTCGCCTATGAAGGAGCCTTTTCCCGGTACGCTGTAGATGACGCCGTCCCGTTCCAGAAGCTGGTAAGCCTTTTGCACGGTATTGGGATTGATTCCGAGACTCTGCGCAAGAATACGCACAGAGGGAAGCTGCTCTCCTTTGTGCATCACGTCGAGAGCCGCCATTTTGACAAAGCTGTTGTAAAGCTGTTCATATATGGGCTGGCGGCTCTTGTAGTCCAGCAAAATCATACCGTCACCTCTGTTTCAACTGTTCTAGTTTGATTAATACAGTTATACTATAAGACAGGAACAGGCTTTTGTCAAGAACCCGGATATCGTATAGAAAAGCCTGAGATGAAAAACACAGGAAAGCCTGCGGAGGCTTTGCCCGGAGGAAAATAAAATGCGTTCCGCCGAATGAGCGGAACGCATTTCCGGTTTTGGTTGGATCAATTTTCGCGGCCAAGAAGCCAATCTACAGAAACGTTCAGGATATTCGCAAGAGCGGCCAGTTCGTAGTCCGTAACATACCGAATCTGACCTTCCAGTTTTGAAAGACCGGAGGCATTCATATCTACTCCATTTACCTGAAGCTGAGCTAAAAGCTCTTTCTGCTTCATGCCGAGGTTTTTCCGCGCCATCTCAACGCGGGCCCCAACTAAATTCCGAGTGCCTAGTGCTTGTTTTCTGAGTCGCATGTTGTTCATCTCCCTATCAATTCTACGTTTTTGCCGTCATACGGCGCTTTTCAGTGCATCCCTACAACTTAAAATTCATTGAACTTTTATCTATGCGGACAATGAATATTAACCTCTTACATTATAGTAGCTATTTGTACAAATTGCAATAAATAAATTATGTTTTTAAGTAGGTTGTGAGAAAATTATCAATTCGTTCATATTTTTCTAAACAGGAACAGCGAATGTGGGAAATCTTTTTTCGTTGTTATTTTTAGTTTTGTTTGTTATAATGATATCTATACATATACAGATGAAAATAAGGGAAAAATATTTTTCTTCTGCCGGATGTGTATATGGATATTCAAACGCCTGTTTTCAGGGAAACGGGCTGGATGCAGCATGGAAGACGGAGAGGACTCCGGCTTTCTGCGAAATTAAGATCGGAGATGGAAATATGAAGGAGCTCAATGGGATAGGAAGCAGAAACCTTACGCTTCTTACAGATTTTTATGAGTTGACCATGGCCAACGGCTATCTGGCTAACGGCTATGAGAATACGGTTGCATATTTCGATATGTTTTTCCGCAAGGTTCCCAACGAAGGAGGCTTTGCCTTGATGGCGGGCGTCCAACAGGTGGTGGATTATCTGAAAAATCTGACCTTTACGGAGGAGGACATCGATTATCTCCGCTCTACGGGAATATTCAACAAGAGTTTTTTAGAGTATCTCCGTTCCTTTTCATTTTCCTGTGATATATGGGCGATTCCGGAGGGGACGCCTATCTTTCCCGGCGAACCCATCGTTACTGTCAGAGGTCCGGTAATCCAGGCGCAGCTGATCGAGACGATGGTCCTGCTGACGATAAACCATCAAAGCCTGATTGCCACCAAGGCCAATCGTATTGTGCGCGCGGCCCGCGGCCGTGCCGTCATGGAGTTTGGCTCCCGGCGGGCGCAGGGGGCCGACGGCGCTATTTACGGCGCGCGCGCGGCCTATATCGGCGGCTGCTGCGGAACGGCCTGCACCATCTGCGACCGAGATTTTGGCATTCCGGCGCTGGGGACCATGGCGCACTCCTGGGTACAGCTGTTTGACAGCGAGCTGGATGCGTTCCGGGCCTATGCGCGCGAGTACCCTTCTTCCTGTACGCTTTTGGTGGACA
>URRG01000159.1 GCA_900550095.1 uncultured Oscillospiraceae bacterium | reverse complement strand
TATGGCGTTTATCCACCTGAAGCAGGAGGTTCCGAAGCTTTTCTTCCCGCAGGGTCAGGGGAGTGGCGGCTACCATGACCCGCTTTCCTTCTTCTTCCCGGGCCACAGCGGGCTTGACGGCCGGTTCCATGCCCAAGATGGGAATGGCATACCGGCTGCGCAGGGTCTGGATAGCCGCGCTGGTAGCTGTGTTGCAGGCGATGACCACGGCCTTAGCCCCTTTTTTCAGCATAAAGCGGAGGGCTTCATCTACAAACTGCAGGATCTCTTCTTTGGGACGTATGCCGTAGGGAACGTGGTCCGTATCGGCGTAATAGAGATACTCTTCCTCCGGGAGGGTCATCATAGCCTGATGCAGGACGGTGAGACCGCCGATGCCAGAATCGAAAATGCCGATCTTCATGGCTTTGGGACCTCCTTTTCCGCGGTGTTTTTGCCGGAAGCCCTTTTCCGGGCATCCCCGGCAAGCCGGATATATTCCTCCCCGTTTTCGCGGATGGAGTTCTTCTCTTCTTCCGTCAGGAAGCGTACCGCCTTGGCGGGGCTTCCCAAGGCCAGGGTCCCTTCCGGGATGCGGGTCCCCTGGGTGAGGAGAGCCCCCGCGCCTATGATGCAGTTTTTTTCCACGTGAGAGCCGTTCAGAAGAATAGCCCCCATGCCGATGAGGGAATGGCTTTCGATATGGCAGCCATGAAGGATGGCACCGTGGCCTACGGTCACGCCTTCTTCGACTGTGAGAGGAAACCCCTCGTCTTCATGAAGGATGCATCCGTCCTGAATATTGCTTCCGGCCCCGATGCGGATAGGGGCCGAATCCCCTCGGATCACGGCGTTGTACCAGATAGAGCAGTTTTTTTCTATGGAAACATCCCCGGCAATCTGCGCTCCGGGGGCTATAAAAACGCTTTTATGCAGCTTCGGTGTATTCATGGTTTCCTCCCGATGGCGATAACGCGCTCAAATAGATTGATTTTTTCGGTCAGCACCCATGGAAAATGGAAAGTGATCCCGCCCTTACGCAAGAGGGCGGGAAGTTTTTGCCGCCGGTATATTTTCAGTATACCCCGGAAGACCGGGGAAAGTCAATGAGAAGGATTCTGCCTGTAATCCCATGCGGAATAAGGAAGTAGATATAGGATGAAGGCCATATCACGGATATGCCTTGCCGCAACGAGGTATGGAGGCTTCCCGGCGGGCTTTTGCGGAGAAAGAAATAGAAAAACCGGGATACAGATTCCGAATATCCGTATCCCGGTCTATTATGCGTCTGATTATCTGCTGTGCTTTCTCTTTCTGCTGTAAACCAAGGTGCCGGTCATTCCAGCGCCGGCTACGAGCATAACAGCGATCCAGGCAATTGCACTGCTGTTGTCTCCGGTCTGAGGAGCATCGGTAGACGGTTTTTCATCAGCAGCCGGTTTGTCCTCCGGTTTGCTCTCCGGGTCTGCAGGCTGTTCCGGGTCTTTCGGATTTTCCTCCGGGTCAGAAGGTTCTTCCGTTGTTCCCGTTGCGGAGATTTCTTCGGTTTCAGCGTAACCGCAGACGGTGCAGGTATGCTTCCGTTCCCCCTTTTCCGTCTCGGTAGCCGGTTTTGTTACTGTCCATTCGCCGTAGGTATGGGCCTCTGCTTCTGTCTTATCGCCGCAGGCGCACTCCTGCCAATGGCCATTGGCATCAAACTTTACCTCGTAGCTGTGGGTGTGTACCGCTTCGCCATCTTTAATCACTACTACGCCGTCTTTCGTCTGGAAATTGACAGTATTATCCTTATTCAGAGTAATATTGTCAGGTACGACACTGAATGTAAAGGTCTGGTCTACTTTGGTATCGCCGTTCCAGTCAAATTTATAGGTCATCACCAATTGTCCGATTTTCCTTTTGCCCTTATTATCTTCGACTCTGCCGGGGATCAAGAAGAAAGCTTTTCTTTCCATGCTGAATATGGTATAGTAATAAAAACGTATGTACGAAAGGAGGCGGCGCAGTGTTTCGGGTGAAGCTTTCTGTTCGGGAGCTGGTGGAATTTGTCCTGCGGGAAGGAAATATCGACAACACCCAGGGCGGAGGCAGCCTTGTGGAACGGGCGCTGGAAGGGGCCAGGCTCCACCGCCGCCTCCAGAAAGAAGCGGGGGAAGGGTATGAAGCCGAGGTGTTCCTTTCCCATGAGGAAGCGCTGGACGATATCGTCTATCATGTGGAGGGCAGGGCGGACGGCATATTTGAGACCCCTCAGGGAGATGTGATCGATGAGATCAAGACGGTGGAATTTCCTCTTGATAAGCTTACGGAGGATTCCCGGCCCCTTCACTGGGCCCAGGCAAAATGCTATGGATATATCTGGGCGCTGAAAAACGAGCTTCCCGGCGTGTTTATCCGTCTGACCTACTGCCGGACGGAAACGGGAGAGACCCGGCGGTTTATACGGGAATTTCAGTTATCCGAGCTCAGGGAGTTTTTTACAGGCCTTTTGAAGGGGTACCGAAAGTGGGCGGAATTTTCGAGGGATTGGAAGGAACGCTGTCAGAATTCGGCGAAGGAGCTTACTTTTCCCTTTGGCGCGTACCGCCCCGGCCAGCGGCGTATGGCGGCGGCGGTTTACAGGAGCATCCGGGATGGAAAGCGGCTTTTCTGTCAGGCTCCCACCGGGATCGGGAAGACCATGTCCTCCCTTTTCCCCGCCGTAAAGGCTATTGGAGAGGGATGCTGTGAAAAAATATTTTATCTTACGGCCCGCACCACCACCCGCCGGGCGGTTTGGGACGCGGCGGGCCTTCTTGCGGAAAAGGGCCTTTCCATGAAGACGATCCTTCTTACAGCCAAGGATACCATCTGTCCCATGGAAGAAAAAAGCTGTAACCCCATGGACTGCCCCCGGGCGGCGGGGCATTTCGACAGAGTAAACGATGCAGTCTACGCCCTTTTGCAGGAGCATGACCGGATCGGACGGGCCCGGCTGGAGGAATACGGGGACCGGTATTGCGTCTGCCCCTTCGAGCTGGGGCTGGACGTTTCCCTTTGGTGCGACTTGGTGATCTGCGATTACAATTATCTGTTCGACCCTCAGGCTTCCCTGAAGCGATTTTTCGGGGAAAAAGAGCGCAAGGGCGAGTACGCGTTCCTGATCGACGAGGCCCATAATCTGCCGGACAGGGCCCGTAATATGTACAGCACGACCCTTCGGAAATCCGATGTGCTGGAGCTCCGCCGGAAGGCGGGGGATGACAGGCGTCTAAAAAATCTTCTCAGCCGCCTGAACGCCGCTTTTTTGGATCTGAAGCGGATTGGAACGGAGGAAGGAGAAGCAGGAGACGGCTATTCAGTATACGAGAAACTTCCGGAAGGATTTTGCAGTGCGGCGGAAAAATTTGCCGCCGGATGCCAGGAATGGCTGGACACCCGCAAGGAAAGCTCTCTGCGCAAAGAAGTGCTGGAGTTTTATTTTGATGTCCTCTTTTTTAACAAACTGGCGGAGCTTTACGACGGGCATTTTACGACTGCGGTGACAACCGGCAAAACAGAGACGGCAATCCGCATCCTCTGCCTGGATCCCTCTGCTCTGGTGGATACGAGTTTGGGCAAGGGACGCGCGGCGGTGCTTTTTTCGGCCACGCTGTCTCCAGCCGCCTATTTCCAGAAGGTGTTGGGCTGCGAGGAGGCGGCCTTCTGCTCGCTGCCGTCTCCTTATCCCCGCGCAAACAGGCAGCTCTTTCTGGCGGACAGGGTGAGCACAAAATACGCGGACAGGGAGAGGACTATGGGGCAGGTGGTCCGACTGATCGCCTCGTTTGTCTCGGGCCGGAAGGGAAATTACCTTATATATTTTCCCTCCTATAGGTATATGGAAGCAGCGGCAGAACAGTTCCGGGAGCTTTTGCCGGATGTAGAGCTTCTGATGCAGAACTCCTCTATGACAGATGTGGAAAAGGAAGAGTTTCTCACCCATTTTGAGGAGGAGCCTGCCGGGACGGTAGCAGGCTTCTGTGTTCTGGGCGGTATCTACTCAGAGGGTATCGACCTCAAGGGGGAAAGGCTGATCGGAACGGCAGTAGTGGGGGTAGGCCTTCCCCAGGTGAACCGGGAACAGGAGCTTCTCCGCGCCTACTTTGAAGAGACCTTGGGGAACGGCTTTGAATTTGCCTATCAGTATCCCGGGATGAACAAGGTCCTGCAGGCGGCAGGAAGGGTGATCCGTTCTGAAACGGACAGAGGGGTGGTTTTGTTTATAGACAGCCGGTTTTCACAGAATGCATACCGCCGCCTTCTTCCTCCCCATTGGGAGGACTGCCGTCTGCGGGTCTCCAACCCGGAAGAGCTGAAAGAAGCGCTTGCCGGGTTCTGGGGGAAGACATATGACATATAAATAGGCAGCGGTGCAGATACGGTTTAAAAAGGAGCCGTGCCTCATGCTTTTGCAGCGTGAAGGCGCGGCTCCTTTTGCCGTATCCGGATCGTTTGTTCTTCTCCGAAATCATACATACGTGTATAACGGGCACGGCCTTAAAATTTTGCGGGAAAGAGTGATCGGAAAGTTTATATTGCCGGCGGTCATCTGGCTTTTTTCTCTTTCAATCGAAAATAAATCTGCTTTTGTCCTCCTCCAGAGGACATTTTCTGGATCTCGTAATCCCCCAGGGATTTTATAAAAGGCGTGAGCTTGGAAAATCCGTAATTCCGCACGTCAAAATCCGGCATGCGTTTCGAGAGCTGATCCCCCAGCTTGCCGGAGGAAAGCCAGCCGTCTTCATCGGAAAACTTGTCGATAATCGCCCGAACAGCGTTGCGGATCCCCTTGAGATCGTTTTTCTTCCGTTTTTCGCTCTGCTTTTTAGGCGGTGCGGGTTCCGCGGTCTTCGCCTCCGGCGGGGCCTCACCGTTCTCTTCCTTTTCCTGTTCCTGCTGGTTGGAGTAGAGCAGATCCAGATATTTGAACTGGTTGCAGGCAGAGATAAAGGGCTGGGGCGTTTTTTCCTCTCCCATGCCGATCACCTGCATGCCGGATTCCCGCAGCCTGGCGGCCAGACGGGTGAAATCGCTGTCGGAAGAGACGATGCAAAAGCCGTCCACTGTACCGGAATAAAGGATGTCCATCGCATCGATGATCATAGCGGAATCTGTGGCGTTTTTCCCTGTGGTATAGCTGTATTGCTGCATGGGAATGATGGAATTGGCAAGGAGCACGTTTTTCCACGAAGCCAGCTGAGGACTGGTCCAGTCCCCATAAATGCGTTTGTAGGTGGCGATGCCGTTATTGGCGGTTTCGTCCAGGATCACCTTAATGTATTTGTCGGAAATATTATCTGCGTCAATCAGAATTGCAAACCGCAGGTCGCTCTCCATGTATGTTCCTCCTATGTCTTACAGATCGTTTATAGTATGAAGTTCCCGGAACATATGCCGGTTCCGAAAACGGGTGTGCTGCTTCTGTTTTTTATCCCTATTGCCTGTGCGGCTCTTTTTGCAGCTGGAAACGGCGGCGGACAGATTTGGCCGGCTGCCGCCGGGCGGACGCATGAAAACCGCGCGGAAGGGCGTACTCTGAAGAACTGCGGCAGAAAATTCGATCTGCATGTTCTTGCTGGTTTCCCGGCCGCTCTTCTTTGTTTTTAGTATATCCCATTTTCCGTTTTCTTCCAACCCCATACAGAAAGATTCACAGAAGAAAATGCATCCCAAAACACCGGAAAGACAGGGCGTTTTAAAGGAAGAATGGACGGCAGAGCCCCGCGGCTTTAAAGATCGTCATACTATATATAGAAAAAAGCAAAAGGTTTGTGGTGTGAATACACAAAATTTGGTGTGCAGCCCAGTCCCTTTTTGAGTTGACACCCTGGGAGGAATATGCTATTCTTATTTCAGAGACCTTCCTGTGACTGACGGAGCAGTGGACATACACCACGAGGGAGCAGGAAGCGGAAGTTTGCCGACCGTCTGGGCAGTGCTGCCATTGTAGTACTGCCCAGA
>URRG01000158.1 GCA_900550095.1 uncultured Oscillospiraceae bacterium | reverse complement strand
TTGACCATCTGGCCGCCCACGCTGCCGGCTTCCTTAGAAGTAAGATCGCCGTTGTAGCCCTGCTTCAGGTTCACGCCAACCTCAGAAGCGGCTTCCATCTTGAACTTATCCAGCGCTGCACGGGCCTCAGGAACAACATTCTTATTTCTAGACATAACCTTTTACTCTCCTTATACATTTGATTTTGTTTGAGTTTTTTGCGTTTGCTTTCCTAGTTTGTGTATCCCCTGAAAAAATATAACTGTCAATTTTTTCAAGTTTTTTTCTTTTTCATACATTCCAGAAAACCTCGCTTTCTGCAAAGAAAAGCCTCAGCGTATTTAAAATACGGCCCAATGTCCAGCCGACGTGCCGGGCATTGGGCCGTAGCAAGAGTTTTCGAAACCTTATGAATTCTGTACGATCCGGAAGCCCCGTCCCGAATCCAATCCCAGAAGGAGAAGAATCATCGAAACGGTCAGAATCTGCGCAGGACCTGCATTCCCCTCTACCTGCACCTGAAAATCATGGGGCTCCAGGAGCTTCCCCTGCAACGTCAGAACGCTTCTCTGCAAAGAAAGCACCGCCGATCCATAATCAAGGCTGGCGATGCTCAAAGTATCCCGGCTGCTCATGCCGCAGGCCGCCGCCGAGATTTTCATTTTGCTGAGAAGTTCTGCCGTCTGGTGGTTCCGGGAATTGAGGACACAGCGCACCCCCTCGGGGATCCGGATGGAATGTTTCAGCTTTACACCGGTTTTAAAAACCAGCACACCGGTTTCCATGTGAAGCTCCGGGAGACTTTCCTGCTCCCGCACAAAAAAATCCGGGGAACCCGGATCCTCGTGCTGCAGCCTCTGCTCCCCCGCATAGAGCACCCTTCCATACTGCCCAAGAGTGGCTACAAGCGTTTCCGTCAGGGTATCTCCGCCGCTTTTACCGCATAACAAGATGGTTTCCATGCTTTCCCCGCCTTCTATTTTCTGAATAACAATAAGCCTAGTATTGGGTGAAACACGCCTGATTATGTAAGGATTTCCTGTGCTGTTCTATAAAAAGCTCCGGATTTTCATACGATTCCGGCAGAAAAGCAAAGACCCGGTAATGGGCATTTCATCGAAAACCGCCTGGAAACGCAGGATCAAAACGGCGCTCTCCAAGGCCGGTCCTTCCACATTTCGCATCCGTCCCGCCAATTCCGTATCCGGTCTCATACAGGCAGATTTCTGAAGCCGCGTTTCAAGAATCCGTTTTCTGCGTCAAAGCTCCTGTCTCCTCATTTTTTGAAGGAAAGCTGTATACATATAAAACACAAAACGCTGTCACTTCTCCCGGCATGCAAAAGCCGCCCGGCACATACGGGCGGCAAAAGCAAAAAATGTACAGATTGCTCTATGTCGCAAAACCGTTGTAAAACTCTGCCGACGGTCTCGGGATAGGAAAGCGCCCATCTCAGCGCTCCAGCAGCTGAGGGGCTTCCTGCACATGTGCAGGAACAAGCAAAATCGACGGGTCTCTTGGCGGACGCATACTCCCAGGCCCCCTAATTACCTGCGGGATTTACTTCGCCGCAGGCCTCCCCATCCAGAAAAGCGCTGAGCAGATCCCTAAGCCTGGCGGCCTGCTCCCGATCCAGCTGGATGTCTTCTCCCCGCAGCCGTATCCCCCGTTCCGCTCCTGCATCATACGTTCGGAAGGAGAAATACCGTCCGTTCCACGCCGCCTCCGCGGCCGTCCTCCGCGTGATGCGAATCTCCCGGCTCCGAACATGGATTTCTGTAATCCTGGCCATAAATTCCTCCCATTTCGCTGCAAAAAATTCTTCTGGAACACGCCTTTTCCAAATACAGAAAGGAAACCGCCTATGAAAGCCCTTCGTTGGTATACATACGGCATCTGCCAAATCGTCCGCATCTTATATGCATTTCTTTCCGGCATTCTGCTCTTTCTACTGTGTTTTTCTTTTCGCTCTTCCAGCAGCGCACCGCCCTCAGACGAAAAAGCGAACGCACAAGGCACTGAAACGAAAAAGACGGCTGCGCTCACCTTCGACTGCTCTCTCAGTGACCAGTACACCGGTGAAATCCTCGGTATACTTTCCTCTTATCATGTAAAAGCAACCTTTTTTGTCACCGGAGCCTGGGCTGAAAATCATCCGGAAAGCCTCACGGCCATATACGAGGCCGGTCATGAAATCGGAACCCATTCCTCTTCCCATAAACGTTTTTCCAAGCTGACGCTGGAAGAAAAAGTTCAGGAGCTCCTTCTAAGCCGGGAAAACATTTCCTCTATTATCCATACGCCGGTAATCTGGTTTCGCCCGCCTTTTGGAGACGCCGACAGAGAAACCTATTCCGCTGCCAGGGCCTCCGGCCTTACCTGCGTTCTGTGGGATTTAGACAGCCAGGATTGGAAAAACACACCGCCGAAAAAGATCGCCGTCCGGCTGGCCTCTCTGTGTGAAGACGGCGACATTCTTCTTTTCCAAAATGAAGCGCTGAACACATCCACTGCCCTATCCTATCTGATCCCCGCTCTGGAAGAAAAGGGATTTCGTTTTGCAACGATTTCCGAGCTGTATGCCAAACATTGAAAAAAGGACACGCCAAACCACCTGATATCACCCACAACATGTTACCCTGCGTATCCGTTGTAAATACGGTTGCGCTTTTTTCTTTCTTCAGCACTGAGTTTTTCTGCATCTGCGATTTCATATACTCCAAAGGTATCCACCATCCGGGAAACCGGATCTATCTCTACAAACGTACACCAAGGAAGCCAATGATAATGAGAATCCAGAACCTGTGCGGCAAAATTGCCGCTTTCATGCCCTACTCCGGGATAACGGTACCCCACCGACCCGTCTATATCATTGGATTGCCTTGTATTTTTATGTATAAATTCAGCAAAATCACGGTAATGGCAGTCACCCGTCAATAGATAAAGCCTGTAATAGGTATACGAGCATGCGGCCATATACACGTCGGCTCCTCCGCCGATAGTAATTATACTTTGCCCGCTGATGGAATACCGGTTAAAGGGATGAACTGCATAAGGAGAAATTACCGGGAAAGACCACGCATATGTCCATGTCTCTGTATAATCTGCCGCACCCCTGGCCGCCTCAAGCCATTTTTCTTCCCCCGTCAGGTCATACAGAGCTAAGAATCCAAATAACGCGTAAATTCCGGCTTCCTTATCTGTGATATCCAGATTGTCACAAGTGCCTCCTCGGTATACCATATTCTCATATAAATTCACATATGACCATTCTCCGGCCTTTAAAGCTGCCTCTTTATAATCTTCCCGCCCGGTGACTAAAAACATCTGCACTAAAAACCGTATGGGGCTGGGCGTATTTGCCTTCGAATCCATATTCATGGAGGAATCCTCTTTATAGGAACGGTAGTAGCTTCCATCTTCATTCTGTATCCGGATATACCAATCCGCAGCCCTTATACAGTACTCCAGCCAGGCAGCTTGTTCCCTTCCTCTCTTGTGAAGATACAAATATGCATCCAAAACAGCTTCCATACCGTCGGCAATCATTCTCGTCCAAAACGGATATGGTTCAAAGGAGTCAATAGCGGGATGATAGCAGACATTGGGCATTCCCCCTTCCGTCATGGAGCGGCGCACCCAAAAATCCAGGAGCCCGAAACCTTTTTCATAGGCCTCTGCATCTCCCTCCATATCGCCGTAGCGCAGCAGTTGATAGCCGATACCTGGTTGCTGCCCAACAAAACCGAACTGGAACGATACGCTGGATATATCCAGATCCGGAAGCTGAGCCGCAAAAGGAAGACCATATGCATCTCCATATTGGGATGTCATACGCTTGAGAAATTTCATGCAGTTTTTAAAATGCTGTTTATTATCTACAGAGAAGATCTTGTCCCGAAGGCGGGCGTACACCATCCTCCATGTATCTTTCATCATAAACTGAAAGCTTTGATACTCTTCCATGTGGAGAGCAACGGCATATTCCTGACGGAAACCTTTTTCCACAGGATGATACACGCGGTTGAAATTTTTGGAACGTATCGCAAAATTCATGGAAGCATAAAAATCGCTCTTTGGAGTTTCACCTTCGGCCCCCGGATACACATAATCGATGGATAATCCTTCGCAGGGAGTGGGCACTTCTTTTCGCACAGCATACCCATAATAAAGGTAATTCAGTGTTTTACTTTGGGGATGGCTCATGCCCACAGAGCCTATCGTAAACTGTCTGTCCACTGCGTTTTCCGACAAAGCCAAGCCAAGATTTCGCATAGTTACATCCGCTGCCCAACGGGAAAAACATATAGATTCTCCCGTTTCCATATGCCTCATGGCGAACATCGGAAGCCCGCACCGGGTTTCCCACTGCCAGAAATATTCCGCATCCAGATCCTTTCCGATGGATCTAGCGGGAGCATACTCATTCTGCTTATACCATACTCCCGGTGCAAAGCATTGATATAGCTTCGGATCAGACGATTGTTCCATAACAAAAGAAAGTTTTGTAGAAAACCCCAGTTCTTCCCCTGCCTTTTCCACCACCGCTTTCCGGCTGATCTTCAGCTCATTCTCCAAAATTTCATATACATCAGCAAAAGAAAAAACAGATCCCCCCGGAGTGGCTACGGAACCCGTACACAGAATACCGCCGGCAACTGCTTCAGTGTGAGTATATGCAGCATCATAAAACTCTGTAACAGCCTCCCTGGTCTTCACATAGACAAACATAGGTCTCCTGTTAGAATAGAGCCCGACGCCCCGCTTTTCTATACGTACGCCTCCCTCATCAAAAACAAGTTCGTAGTCTCCATATTTGAGCTTCATACAAATCTCCTCCATATATTCCGATTCGGTCACGGCATACCTATTACCCCGTGACTTTTCTCTGCCCCATAATTAAAGATTCGGTTCCGGCTAAATACGCCTAAAAGCACTTCTCCCGAAGCCCCGCCACATTTAAAATCGAAATTTCCTTTCCTTTTCTGGATATAAGGCCTGCCTTCACCAGAGAATCCATGGCTCTGTATAAAGAAGCTCTTCCTATATCCAGGCTCTCCGCTAAATCCGTAAACGTAATAGCTAGGCGAATGTCCGCCTTTCCCGCCTTAGAGGCAGCATCTAACAAAAATACAGCTACACGCCGTTCGGCACTGCCGCCTGTAAAAGAATCGATCCTGTTGTTTAGGAAACGAATTCGGCCCGAAAGATACCGGATATAATTTTCCGCCGCCGCCGGCATCCTCATAAAGAGAGAATGCAGCATTTCTTCCGGAAGAAACAGCACTTTTGATCTGCGAATAGCCTGTATCTCCGAGACATATCCCTCCATATCCGAGAAAAGACCGGCTGCACCGAAAACGCCCCCCTGGGAAAAGGAATTCAGGATAATTACAGAATTAGCCCCTTTCTTAGTCGCCCTAAGCTCTCCCGATAGAACGATCCCCAGGCTTCTGCGATACTGATTCCTCGTGAATACCATTTCACCGGGAAAAAATTCAACACATTCGCATTCCGAGGAGCTGTAGACCGCCTCCACTTCGTCTTTTGGAACATTGCGGAAAAGAAAAAGCTCTTCCAATACATTCTGATATTTTGCTTTCTTTGCTGTACGATTCACGGATTCTCCTCCATCTGATAAAACTGCTTCATGATGATAGCACGAAAAAGGAAAGGCTGTCAACGGCGTGACTCTATTTCCAGAATCAATATTCCCCCCAAAACGGGAGGACTTCCGTTTCGGGCAAAGCCCTAAAACTACAGGCAACGCACAAGTGCGTTTTTTATTGGCCCGCCAGCCACGCATAAGATTGCTTGCTGCCCGTAAACGGGGGGCGTAAAAACTTATCTGGTCACTTTCCCGATCTGCCTTTAACCGCTTCTCCATGTACTCTTTTATCACCTTTATCTTTTTCCTCACCGTGTCCGCATATTATCCTTTGCGCCATAATTCTCGATTTCCATATGCAAACTTTTTCTCCAA
>URRG01000157.1 GCA_900550095.1 uncultured Oscillospiraceae bacterium | reverse complement strand
CATCTGGAGGATTTTCTGGCGGAACAGGGATGCGAGGTCAATGTACCCGGCCTGATGAATTTCCTTCTTTTCAAAGTAGACAACCGGTTGGAAGACATCAAGCTCTACGGCGGAAGCAAAATCAAATACACGGTGGTCAACTGGCTGTTCCAGTATCTCACCAAAATCCAGAATATGTTCTGCGAGGTGCTCCGCAGCGAGGGAGGCTTTGAGGTTCCCGCCACCTACGCACACATCAAGCAGCTGGTAAAAGGCGTGATCGGCTACGGCAACAAAATGGGGGAAGGCTGGCTCCTCACCGCAGAAATGCTGGAGCTTGCGGAGGCGGGATACGAAAACATCGTATGCGCCCAGCCTTTCGGCTGCCTGCCCAACCATATCTGCGGCAAAGGGATGATCCACAAGATCAAGGCCGTAAACCCTGCGGCCAACATCGTGCCCATCGACTACGACCCCAGCGCCACAAAGGTCAATCAGGAGAACCGCATAAAGCTGATGCTGGCTGTAGCCAGGGAAAATCTTCAGCAAAGGGCTTGTAATACGGAGGCCGCTCCTGTAGAATAAAAGAAAAACATTAGGAAGTGCCTTCCATGAAAAAGCGGACTCTTTTCCGCGCCTGTATATTTACCGCGGCAATCTGTTTTCTGCTTTGTTCCTGTGCTTCCGCCCCGTCTGAAAGAGCGCGCCTTTCTTATGAAGAGGAGGGCATGCTGCTGATCGGCCGGATGGATCAGCTGGCAGAATCCCAGGAATATATAGCTTCGTTTGGAATAGAAGAAATCTCTTCTTTGGCGGCGGAAATTGGAAACGGTGACTATACCGCTCCAGAGGCCATCTATCAGGCGGTATTCTCAAAACCGCTGTATACAAATGTTTCCAGCGGGGAATTTAAGAGTATTCCTGCAGAAACAGGAAATTGTATTGACGAAAAGCTTCTTGCGGGTATTCCCACGAAGATCAACCAGAGGACAAGTGTTTCTATGGTATCTGCTTCCGGCATCTTATATTCCGCTGAAGCCTTCGAACCGAAAGAAAACAAGGGTACTGTGCTTCTTCTGTATGAATTTGAGGGCCCATATTGGGCCGCTGTAACATATTATCCGCAGACGAACGGACTGATCCTGGCTTCCTCGTACTTTATAAGCGATGATCTGTTTCAAGCATATATGGACGGCTTTCAGCATTCATCCTCCAGCGCTTCCATAGAAGTCTTTCTCAAACAAGTATTGGAAACAGAAGAAATAACCGTAACAGAAGTTCCGATTCCATAAAGAGGTTTTTTTGTAATACGGCGCTGAAAATAATAAAAAGGGAATGGGTATGAAAAAATTTATACGCGAGTTTAAGGAATTTGCCATGCGCGGCAATGTGCTTGACATGGCCGTCGGCGTGATCATCGGCGGCGCCTTCAGTAAGATCGTATCTTCCCTCGTTTCCGACCTGATCATGCCGCTTCTCTCTATCGTTACAGGCAGGATCAATCTTTCTGCCTTGACGTGGGTGATCAATACCCCAACTGCCGATGGGACGCCCATCACCGTTACATACGGCGTGTTTCTGCAGAGCCTGCTGGATTTCATCCTGATCGCTCTGAGCATTTTCCTTGCGATCAAATGCATCAATCGGTTTCATAAAAAAGCCGAAAAATCCAATGGACCCGAACCGGTTCCCGCTCCAACCAAGGAAGAGCTCCTTCTGACGGAGATCCGGGATCTTCTGCGGGAGCAGAAGGAAACGCCTGTTTCCGAAAACAGAGATACAATCTGAACCTAAGCATCTGAAGACTGATACAGGATATAAAACCCGTATCGGTCTTTTCTTTCCCTCCCTTTCACAGCCTGTGTTTTTCAGAGATCCTATCATCTTTAAAAATATCAGAAAAGGAGACCGTTCGAATGGGGTATGAAAATGTTTTAAAGACACTGCAGAAGCATAAACAGGAGCACCTGCTTGCATATTATTCTTCCCTGCCGCCCGAAGAGCAGGCCGCGCTGCTCAAACAGATCGACAAAATTGACTGGAATATCCTCCATCTGGCAAAGGAAAAGAAACAAACTGAGGCCAGAGGCAGGATCGAGCCGCTGGGAGCTCTGGAGCTTTCTGAAATCAAGAAGAAAAAAGCGGAATACACAGAGACCGGCCTCAAGGCCATACGGGAGGGAAAGATCGGCGCCGTGCTTCTGGCCGGCGGCCAGGGAACCAGGCTGGGCTTTAATGGCCCCAAGGGCACTGCAAACATCGGTATTACACGGGAGCTTTATATCTTTGAATGCCTGATCCGCAACCTGATGGATGTGGTGCGCGAGGCGGGCTGCTGGATCCATCTTTTTATCATGACCAGCGAAAAAAACAGTAAAGAGACCGCGGTCTTTTTTGAGGAGCATGCGTATTTCGGCTATGATAAAGATTATATCCACTTCTTCACCCAGGAAATGGCCCCGGCTATAAGCTACGACGGCAGGCTGCTTCTGGAGACCAAAGGAAAGCTCGCCCTCTCGCCGAACGGAAACGGAGGCTGGTTCTCCTCCATGGAAAAGGCCGGGTTCCTTCCCTTCCTGCACAAAGCGAGGATCGAATGGCTCAACATTTTTGCCGTGGACAATGTCCTGCAGCGGATCGCGGATCCCTGCTTTATTGGGGCTACCGCGGCCTCCGGATGCGCCTGCGGGGCAAAGGTCGTCCGAAAAGCTTCCCCTCTGGAGCGCGTAGGCGTTCTCTGCCTGGAAGACAAGCGCCCTTCTATTGTGGAGTATTACGAAATGACGGAGGATATGATCCATCTGAAGGATGAAGAGGGCAATCTCCTTTATAATTTCGGCGTTATCCTGAATTACCTTTTCCGGGTAGATAAGCTGGAGGAAATCCTGCACACTGCCCTTCCCCTGCATATGGTCGAGAAAAAGATCCCCTGCCTGGATGCGGAAGGAAACGTTTTTCAGCCGGCAGAGCCCAACGGATACAAATTTGAGACGCTTGTGCTGGATATGGTCCGCCTCATGGAAAGCTGCCTGCCTTTTGAAGTGGAACGGAACCATGAGTTCGCTCCCATAAAAAATAAAGAAGGGGTCGATTCCATAGAGACTGCCCGGGCGCTGCTGAAAGAAAACGGCGTCGTCCTTTGACCTGCCGGAAGCGTTCCGCGCCGCTGTTTCCTCTGATAACACCCAGGAATCAAAGAGACAAGACCGTGCTGCATGGATTTGCAGCACGGTCTTTTTAAGGGTGGATAATAATAAATACATATACGCAATGGAAAGAAAAAGCAAGGCCCCTTATACCCCTCCGAAATATCCGTTTTCCAAAAGAGCGATAAAGGACAGGAGGCCTCCCCAGTGATAGAATTTATCGCTCCGGGCAGAATTACAGCCTTCCCCTGTATCCGGGTCGTAGTTTTCATGGACATGGCCCTTTTCCAGCCACTCCTGCAGAATAAGCTTTACGGACTTTTCAGACAGAGCCTTCCTCGCCTCGCCGCATTCATGACGCCTTAAGGCCATATAGACAAGGAAATTCATCGGCGCCCAGATCCGTCCCCGCCAATAGGTCTGCTCCGGGAAGGCCGGATCGTTCCGCGCGATAGAGGGCAAAATATATTCTCCCCAAAATTCATCCGGGTTGTAAAAATGTTCTTTCAAAATCCTTTCGACCCGCTCTTCGCTGACCTTTGAGCTGAAAAGCGCATGGAAATGGAAGGGAGAAAGCCTGTATTCAAAAGCTCCCGTATCCTCCCGGCGGTTCAGATACATGCCAAAATCCTCATCCCACAGCTGTTCCATCGCTTCTTCCAGCTTCTCTTTCCGCAGGGAAAGCTCTTCAGCCGTTTGGGTGTCCCCCAGGATAGAGGCGATTTCCGCAAGACACCGGCAATCCTCGATATACAGGCCGGTGAGCCCCACATCTTCCAGAAGCAGGATCCCTCTCTCTTCGTCAAAGGGGGTATCGTCATACATGGGGGAATTATCCAGCCCGGATTCGTATGCCGCTCCCTGCCGGTCATGCACGTCGTACAATTCCAAGGCGTGGCCCGTGATAGGTTCATAGGTTCCGCTTCCCCAGGCAAGAAGCCCGTTTTTCGTGGAACGGCTCTCATAAAACCACCGGTTCCACCGAACCAGGTCGCCGTATACCTCTTCCAGGAACCACCTGTCCCCATACTGCTTATACAGCATCAGACACGCCATAGAACCCACGGGAGGCTGGGAGCGGTCATAGCTCTTAAAGCCGTTCTGACAGGCAAAATTAGGAACAAATCCCTCTTCCGTATGCGTCTTAGTAATAGCCACGGCGTTGCAGTACGCCAGTTCCTTCGCCCCCATAGAGAGGGTCAGAGCGCCGAAATACGTATCCCAGCAGAAAACCACATATCCGCCCCAACGTCTGTTCCAAAGGCGGCTCACAGTGGTTATGGGAGTATCGTCCTGGGGATTGTATATAGTATCCCACGCAAGGCAGGTCTGCATAGCGTTATACGCCTCTGCCAGTTCGCCGTATTTTTCCTTTCCTTCCGCCCATCTTCTCTTCTGGCGTTCTATGATTCCCCGTATTTCCTCAAGGTTCCTTTTCCGGCCGGTGCTGATCCCCACCGCGCCGCTCAACTCGGCTGAAACATAGGGATTGGTGCAGCGGACAAACAATTCGCCCGTATGTGGGCTTGTCATATACACGGGGATCTTCTTCTCCCCTGCCTTCAGAAAAAGGATATCCTCTTCCCGCTCTATAACGCCGCCCCTGTTCCAGAAGCTTCCTCCGCTCACAATCAGAGAGGAGCTCTTGAAGGGCCTCTTTTCTGGCGTGACAAGGATCACAAGGTCGTCTCCGTCCAGAGCTGTCGCCACGCGGATCGTATTGTTCAGCCAGTCCAGCTTCAGCTCCGTATAAGACGTATCGTATGCGTGCGCATAGGGGGTGACGATCCCCTCTTCCTCTGCCTGGCCGATCAGCGCCGTATCCAGCAGCTTTTCATACTGATAATCCTTTATCCCCAGGCTGATGCCGACCGCCTCAGGCATCCACACATAGGAAAGGACGCTCTCGTTGTTCCAGGTTTTCCAACCGGTCATATAATCCCGTTTCATTTCTTCAAACCGGGTCATGACAACTTCCTCCTTTACAACTGCATATGCATGTTGATATAATTATATCGTATTTTTATCTGTAAAACTCCTGTGTTTTCGTCAAAAAATACCGCTTTTTCGTAAAGGTGGGATACAGAGTTGCGATCGATCTATGAAGAGACACACAACAGCATCGGCCTTCCGCTGACTGTTTACCGCATGACAAGCCGGGAAAAGCCGCAGCTGATTTACTGCAACTGGCACAAGGAACTTGAGTTCATCTATGTTTCCAAAGGAGAACTTACCCTCATAGCGGACCATAAACGCATACTTCTCCGGGAAGGGGAGATAGGCGTGGTCAATATCCATGAAGTCCACTACAGCGAACAGGATTCCGCCCGGGAATGCGAAGTCTACGTTTTTCTCGTCTCTCCGGAACAAATTCTTTCTGCCGGGGATCCTGGGTCGGCCCGTTTTCTGAAAAGCCTGCTGGAGGGCGAAATCCTCATCTCTTCCCATATTACGCCGGATATGCCCCGCTATACGGAAATCCTCGCCTGCCTTCGGCGGATGTATGCACTGTATACAGAAAAAGGCCCCGGTTTCCAGCTGCTGGCCGTCAGTCTCATTTATGAGCTTCTCTACGAGATTTTTTCCGGAGAGCCGCTCTTCTTCACAGCAAACGGCTTTTCTCACACACAGACACAGGAGAAAATCAGGCGCCTTAAAAAGGCGCTCACATACGTAGAACAGAATTACAGCCGGAAAATCTACATCAAAGAACTGGCGGATCTGCTCTATATGGGAGAAGACAGCTTTTACGCTTTTTTTGTATCGGTCACAGGCACCTCCCCGGCGGGTTATATCCGCTCCTACCGCATGAAGCAGGCGGCTGCTCTCCTTTCCGGAACGGA
>URRG01000156.1 GCA_900550095.1 uncultured Oscillospiraceae bacterium | reverse complement strand
AAAGGTCTTCCCATGACGGTCCTGCGCCCGTACCTTAACATGCTTGGGACGTTTTCCGCCAAAAAATCCTCTGCCTCAAATTCAAAGGTCTTCCCATGACGGTCCTGCGCCCGTACCTTAACATGCTTGGGACGTTTTGTGATACCGTATTCCCCAGGAAAAGAAAGACACCCCTCCACACACTCCTGCTCGCCGGAAGTCTCCAGAAATTCAGGATTGACAAGTTCCATTACGCCCTCGCCGATATCAATGGTGACAACTCTTCTGCGGATACCCACCTGTGGGCCCGCCAGCCCCACCCCATCGGCCTCATGCATCGTCTCAGCCATATCTTCCAGAAGCTGGGCCAGTTTATCGTTAAAAACAGTAACGGGCCTGCATGTCTTTAAAAGGATATCGTCCCCGTCTTTCACAATATTCCGAATCGCCACAATAACATCCATCCCTTCTGCAAAATAAATATCAGTCATTCGTTTATAAAACCGTATCCGGATTTATGTCCGCAAATACCGTGACAGAGGAAAACCGCCTTTCCGCTGCAAATCCCTGCAGCAGCCGTCCAAGGAATTCCCGGAACCGAGTGGTATTTCTACACTTCACGATCAGCTTATATCTGTATTTTTTATTTACCTTCGGTACAAACGCCGGGGCAGGCTGCAGAACGCGGAGAGGAACAGCCGCATATTCTCTTCTGGCCAGTTCGCCAAAATGCTGCAGAAACAGCCGGCTTGCATCTCGGACAAGCTCTTCCTTAGCTCCCACAAAGCCTACTACGCAGATATCCGAAAAAGGAGGATACAACATGGCCTTCCTCAGAAGAATCTCCCCATCGTAAAACCCTTCGTAGTCCTGTCTGGCAGCCAGCTGAAAAATCTCATTTTCAGGGGTAAACGTCTGAATAACGGCGCGGCCCTCATAGCGCCCACGACCAGATCGGCCTACCACCTGCGTGAGCAGGCTGAAAGCCCTTTCATAGCTTCTGAAATCGTCGCTGTAAAGCGTCTGATCCGCGGAAAGCACACCTACAAGCGTGACGTTTTCAAAATCCAGCCCCTTTGCCACCATCTGGGTCCCAACGATCATATCATACTTTCCCTTGGAAAAATCCTCCAGATTTTTCTCATAGGCATCTTTTGTGAAAGCCGTATCCGCATCCATCCGCAGCACTCTGGCTTCCGGAAGCAGCGCCTTCAGCTGATCTTCCGCTCTTTGTGTGCCAAAGCCGGCGCAATGCATCCGTTCCTCATGGCACTGCGGGCATTCTTTTTCAAAGGGAACGGAATATCCGCAGTAATGGCACATCAGCCTTCCATTGGCTGCGTGATATGTGAGAGAAATGCTGCAGTTAGGGCAGGAAGCCACATACCCGCAGGAACGGCAGCTCACAAAGGTATTATACCCTCTTCTGTTCAAAAGAAGAATGGACTGCCTTCCGTCTTCCAGATTCTGCCGCAGCGCCAGATATAAGGGCCTGCTGATGACAGAATCGTTTCCCGCCTCAAGCTCTTCATTCATATCAATAACAGAAACCCGCGGCAATCTGGCTTTTCCATAACGCCCCCCCAGTTTATTATACTGATACCTGCCTTCCAAAGCGTTATAATACGTCTCCAGAGACGGGGTAGCCGAGGAGAGCAGCAGCAGCCCCTTATGGTATGCACAGCGGAATTTCGCAACATCCCGGGCGTGATACCGGGGAGAGGACTCCGATTTATAGGTATATTCCTGCTCTTCGTCCATAACGATCAGACCAATATCGCGGAAAGGCGCAAACACCGCCGAACGGGTCCCCACCGCGATAAGAGCCTCTCCGCTTTTCACACGTTTCCATTCATCGAGCCGTTCTCCCAAAGAAAGAGCGCTGTGAAAAACAGCTACCTTCGCTCCATAACGCCTGTGAAAAATGCCGATAGTCTGAGGCGTAAGGGCGATTTCCGGCACCATTACGATCACGCCCCGCCCTTCGGCGGCTATCTGATCGATCAGTTTCATAAAAACGGAAGTTTTTCCGCTCCCCGTCACACCGTAAAGAAGGGATACCGCTCCTTTTTTCTCCCGATAGCAGGAGAGAATGTTCTCATATACCCGTTCCTGTTCCAAAGAAAGGGTCAGTTCCGCTTCTTCTCTTTCAGGCACCCGTTCATATGGATTTCGGTAAATTTCCGCATCGAAGCAAGAAACGATCCCCTTAGAAAGAAGGTTTTGGATGACCGCCGGCGTCACACCGGAATAATAGCAAATCTCTTTCAGCGAAGCCGTTCCTGTTTCCTCCAGCAGTTCCACTACCTTTTTCTGCTTCAGCGTAAGCTTTGCTTCGGTTTCCCGCCCGGAAAGACGCACCATTTTTTGAGTAGCGTCCCCCACTTTGCGGACCGCGCTGCCGGATTTCCGCAGAATCCCCTCTTTTACCAGTTTTTCCAAAAAAGGAGGTTCCTCTTCCATCTCCAGGGCCTTCAAAAGTTTTTCTCTCTCCACAGGCTCTTTTCTTTGCGAAAGATAAGAAACCAGCCGGAGCTCCTCAGGCGAAAGCCTCCCTTCAGGAGGAAGCTTTCCTATTCCATAAGAATACCGTATCTGATACATGATGCCCGAGGGCAATAAAAGCTTTACTGCATCGAACAAGGTGCAGAAATACCGCCCCTTTATCCAAGGCACCAGAGACAACAGCTCTTCAGTAAGAAGCGGCGCCGGATCCAGCACCGCCTGTATCTCTTTTATAGCATCGGAAGATTCTGTTTCAAACTGCTCCAGAATCATTCCCATCCGCTTACTGTTAGATGCTCCAAAGGGAACAAGAACCCTGCACCCCGGCCTCGCCTGGTCCTCATATTTTATAGGAATACAATAATCAAACGCTCTGTCGAAACTATAAAGCGTTTTTTCCACGGCTATTCTGGCGATCTTCATAGCCTGTTACTCCGCCGCCGGCTCGTTCTCCTCGTCCTCCAAAGGACTTTCTGTGATCACATATACATGGGTCATAAAATCATGTACGGAAAGATCCACAGGCTTATCTACCAGGATCTCCCCGTTTTTTTCCGCCTCCTCGGCGATTTCACGGGCATGCTTCGCAATAGCCACCACAAGGGCATACCGGCTCTGCTTGGGATCTATAATCAAATCAGCGGAAGGTTTAAGCATTTCTAAGCATCCTTTCAATCTGTTCTTTGTTTCTCTGGCTTCTGCGCTTTTCCGCGCAGAGAATAGCGGCAATCTCATTGGCCGCCTCGTCCAGATCATCGTTTACCACGGCATATGCATACTGATGCGCCTTTGACATCTCTTCTTTAGCGGCCGAAAGACGTTTTTGAATCGTCTCTTCACTTTCTGTGCCTCGACTGCGGAGGCGTTCCTCCAACGCACGGACAGAAGGAGGCAGCACAAAAATGCTGACGCTCTCGGGGCGCTTCTGCAGGACCTGGGAGCCCCCCTGCACCTCGATCTCCAAAATCACATCGTGCCCCTGGGAAAGCCATTTTTCAATAGGCTCGCTGGGAGTCCCGTAGTAATTGCCGCAGTATTCGGCATGTTCAAGCATTTTATCCTGTGCAAGAAGACTCTGAAATTTCTCGCGGGTCATAAAAAAATAATCTTTTCCATGCTCCTCTCCTACACGGGGGGAGCGGGTAGTAGCCGAAATCGAAAGCCGTATTTCCGGGCGCTTTTCTATCAGCCGCTTTAAAAGCGTATCCTTTCCTACGCCGGAGGGCCCCGAAAACACAACTAAAAGCCCCTGTTCATTCATCTTCTTCCAGATCCTCCTCTTCCAGATCGTCATCCCTGTCGTTCAGCCTATTCGCTACAGTCTCCGGCTGTACGGCAGAAAGGATCACATGGTCGCTGTCCGTAATGATGACCGCTCTGGTCCGCCGGCCATAAGTAGCGTCGATCAGAGCCCCTTTCTCCTTCGCGTCCTGAATGATCCTCTTGATGGGAGCGGATTCCGGGCTGACAATGGCTACCAGCCGGTTGGCCGAAACCATATTGCCAAAGCCTATATTAATCAGTTTCATCTTTTTCCTCCCGGAGCGTCGAGCCCCAATCTCTCATTCTATATTTTGAATCTGCTCGCGGATTTTTTCAATTTCCGCTTTGATATCCACCACCATATGGGCGATCTGGGAGTCCGAAGCTTTGGAACCGATGGTATTCGCCTCTCGGTTCATCTCCTGCACAAGGAAATCCAGTTTTCTGCCCACGGCCTCACTCGATGAAAGCATAGTCTTCAGCTGCTCAAAATGGCTTCTCAGACGAACGGTCTCTTCTGCAATAGCAACTTTATCGGCAAAAATAGCAGCCTCCGTGAGAATCCTTTGCTCGTCGATATTCACATCCCCCAGCACTTCCTGAAGACGGGCCAAAAGTTTTTCCCTGTACTCCTTCAGCGTCTGGGGAGAACGCTCTTCTATTTTTTCGACGATAGTAAGGATCGCCTCCGCCCTGGACAGGACGTCCTCCTCCAGTTTCCGGCCCTCTGCCTCCCGCATGGCCATAAAGGAAGAAAACGCCTGGTCTAAAACCGCCTTTACGGCATTCCAAACCTTTCCTTCGTCCTCGGGGGCTTTATGGACGGAAAAGATATCCGAATACCGGGAAAGTGTGCTTACGGAGATATCATCCTGAATATCATACCGTTCCGCTAATTCCTTTAGGGCCTTTACATATCCCTCTGCTAAATCGTGGTTTACAAGCACCTGCACCTCGCCGTCGTCCAATGTTTCCACAGAGACGTAGACATCCACCTTTCCTCTGGCGATCTTGGACTGAAGATATGTTTTCAGCTTTTCATCCAAAAAACCATATCCACGGCTCACTCGCGAGGAAAATTCAAAATACCGGTGATTTACGGATTTCATTTCAACAACAATATTGCGGCCGTCCACTATGGCAGTATAGCGACCAAAACCTGTCATGCTCCGGACCATGTGCTATCATCTCAATTCCTTAACGTAAATTCTTCTGAAAGGAGACAGCTGTTCTTGCGCTTCCTTTTTCAGTTTCTGCAAATAGAGGGTTCATATCTCACCCAATACACATTCTTATTTATTTTACCAGTTTTACAGCAGAATTGTCAATGTCTGGACAAAAAAGCCGTGGAATACAGTTGTAGGATGCGCAGCGAAAGGTCGCGAAGGGAGATAAAACAGACCGCCCACTGAAACCAGTTTGAAAGAGCATTTTCACGGTGTTTGCAGAAACGTCTCTGCTTGGCTGCAGAAAAAATCGTATAAAAAGGTCCGATCTCTTTTACAGAACGAAAATCCTAGTGCTGAAATATCAGAGCAGGTCGCCTATGTCAATCAGGGAAGATCTACACCGGATTCAAAACCAATTTGAACCATTGCCGCCGGAGTGTCAGTAGTCAAAAAGGAAAAACGGCTGAAGAAAAAGCCGGGATTTTACCACGAAGCAAGAATCCCAGCTTTTCCTACGATTATAACAGTACGCGCTTATACCTAAAATAAACAGCAATCGCCTTTTCTACACAGGCTAACCAGTTTATGCATCTATTCCAGACTCCACTGAGCGCTCTGTCGCTGTAATTCTACCATACGGCGATAGAGCCCATCCTTAACCATCAGCTCCGCCGGAGAGCCTTCTTCTGCCACACGTCCATCTGCCAAAACGACAATTTTATCTGCCGCTTCTACAGTGCGCATCCGGTGAGCGATGACCAATACGGTCTTGCCTGCCAACAGACGTGAGAGCGCCTCCTGCACCTTGGTTTCGTTTTCTACATCCAAGCTTGCGGTCGCTTCATCGAGCAATACAATGGGAGCGTCCTTTAAGAGCGCCCTGGCAATGGAGATCCGCTGCCGTTCTCCGCCGGAAAGCTTTGCTCCGTTTTCCCCTATGGACGTGTCGTAACCTTTCGGTAACCTGCGGACAAATTCGTCGCAGTTGGCAGCTTTGGCTGCTGCGAGAACTTCCCCGTCGGTGGCACCATGCTTGCCGAGACGGATATTTTCCATTACTGTATCGTCAAACAGAACCACGTCTTGGAAGACCATGG
>URRG01000155.1 GCA_900550095.1 uncultured Oscillospiraceae bacterium | reverse complement strand
CACTCACACGGCCTGCTGTTGCAATATATGTGGGGACGGAATGTCCCTATGTCTTTCACAGGACAGAAGAGCCGGAGCTCTTTATGCTCCGGCTCTTCCGCCTGCTGCCGAGATCTTCCATGCCGCTGCACAATGGATCTCTCCGCCCTATACTGTTACATGGATTTCAGTTTATCCGCTATATCCCTGGCCACTGCAACACCTGTGACAGAAGCCTGCATCAGGCCGCGGGTAATCCCCGCACCGTCCCCTATAGCATACAGATTCTGCACATCCGTTTCAAAATTCTTCTTCACAGAAATTTTAGAAGAATAGAATTTGACCTCTACGCCGTATAAAAGCGTATTTTTTGAATACAGTCCCGGCGCCAGCTTGTCAAAGGCGCGCAGCGCCTCCACAATACTTGTAAGATGCCGATGCGGAAACACAAAGGAAAGATCCCCGGGCACTGCGCTCTTCAACGTGGGAACCGTCGTAGATTTGTGCAGACGAGTGAAATCCGTCCGCCTGCCGAGAAGCAGATCCCCCAACCGTTGAACCATAATGCCGCCGCCCGTGAGCATATTGCCCAGCTGAGCGATATACCGGCCGTACTCTATAGGCTGATTGAAGGGCTCTGTGAAGCTGGTGGACACCAACATGGCAAAATTCGTGTTATCGCTGTGGCGGCTCTCATCCGCGTAGGAATGCCCGTTTACTACTGCCACGCCGCCGGAATTTCCTACGCCGTAATGCTCTTCGCTTACAATACCGCCCGGGTTCATACAAAAGGTGCGCACTTTGTTTTCAAACGTATCGGAGTAATAGACCAGCTTAGCCTCATAAAGATTCTTCGTCAAGCGATCCATAACCGCATTGGGAACCTCTACCCGTACGCCTATATCCACTTCATTGTTCCGTGCGGCAAGCCCCAAAGACCTCGCTACGCCTGAAAGCCACTGAGCGCCGCCTCTTCCGGGAGCCGCCACCACACAGGAAGCCTTCACAGACATTTCTCCATGCTCCCGGCTGATAAGGCGCACACCTGAAACCCTTCCGTTTTCCACTAATATCTCTTCTGCAGAGGTTTTTTCCAAAAAGGTGAACCCCGGTTGTTTCTCCAGATACCGGTACATGTCCCGCAGGACTTCAAAAGAATATTCCGTTCCCATATGGCGAACAGGACAGCGGATCAGCTGAATATTCTCTCTGCGCGCTTCATAGGAAAGCTGATCCGCGAATTTGTCCCCCAGGCCGAAAACCTCTTTCGGAGCGCCATAGGACAGATAGATGTCGTCGCAGTAACGGATCAGAGCCCGTGCTTCCTCCACCGGCATATAGTCCGTTATATTGCCGCCTACTTCCTCGCTCAAAGAAAGCTTTCCGTCGGAAAAGGCCCCCGCTCCGGCCCAGCCGTTCATAATGCTGCAGGTGCTGCAGTGGGCGCATTTCCCGCCGGTTCTGGCCGGACAGGCGCGCCTGTCAATGCTGCTGCCGGAATCCACTATCAGAATCCGTTTTTCCGGCGCCAGCCTTGTCAGTTCCAGAGCGGTGAAGATGCCGGCCGGTCCGGCGCCTATCACCACTGCGTCATATGCATCGTATACTGTGGGTGTCATACAATAAACCTTCTTTCTACTCATAGGGCTTCAGCCGCTTCACAATTTTCCCCTAAAGGAGCGCGGCAAATTCCTCTGCCCATCGATTTTCCTACCAATCAGCGCGGTTTACTCTATTCATCCATTTCCTATACACATATTCCACCTTTACAGTATATCCCTCCGTTTTCTTCGAACACACTGTGCGAAAAAAACTGCCCGCCCATTTATGCTGGCACAACATAGTTGATTTTCCGGCACAAACGGCTTTATTATAGCATAATGCACAGAAAAGTCAATATACTAACGAAAAACAATAGAATGTTATTCCGAAGAAAAAAGAAGAGAATAAGCTATAAGCTAAAACCTTCTACTTTATCCAGAACTTCTATTTTTTCTTCTGTTGGACATCTTCCGAAGCAACGAACGAAGCACTTCTCCAAAATGGATATCATCCGCTTTTTTAAAGGGACAGTTCTGCACCCTGTATGCTCTGCCGAAAGAGCCCCTTCAACCAGCAGCCTTTCCATAAAACAATTTTCCGCACCGGACGTCCGTCGGAATCCATACAAATTTTCCTATCGTCTGCCTGTATATTGCGCTCCCTTCCGCTTTCCCCATCTAATGAAAAACTTCTCGCAAAACTTCTTCCTTTTGTTCCATATTTCTGCTATTCGGTTTGAAATGCCGCCTTTTTGTCATTACCGGCCTTCGCTTCTTCAGCATGCAGAAAAATATTTATATTTGGCAAGAAAATTTCCAAAAAAATCACAATGTTGTAACGACTGTTTCAATTCAGGCAGATTCATTGACTATTTTTTAGAACCGTTTTATAATAGAGCATATTTATTGGTATTGTCGAAAATCCTTATATTATGCTGTCTCGTATTCTCATAATTCAGAGAGGAGATCCTATGAAAAAACTGCTGTATATTCTTCTTGCAGGGTGCTTCCTTCTTCTGTGGGCATGTTCTTCTTCCTTCTCTGCTTCTGAGGCAGAGGAAGAGAGCGCAGCCCCGCAGGAAGAATCCTCGGAGAATGCCTCCGGCTTTTCCAAAGCGTATGCGTCTTCAGGAAAACAGCCTAAGATATACACCAATCAGGAGCTGGGCTTTTCCTTCACGATCCCGCAGGAGTGGCCTTCAGATGAATACAAAATCGTCGTTTCTCATGGAGAGCAGGACGAAGACGATTCCGCCTATTCCCAAATCGACTTTATTTTCAGGAACAATAAGGAAAATCCTCTGCTGCGTATTTACGTGGTCACTTCCCAATGGTGGGGCGAATACGGTTCCGCCTATGATTCTTCCCTTATCCATTATCTTGGGAAGACCGGGGATACGGCATACTGTTATGTGCTCCCCGTAAGCCGGGTATATGTGGATTATGCAGAAGAGAGCACGGCTGCCGCTTACGCCGCTATGGTTATCGATTCCAGCACGGTGGAAAGCTCCTTTTCTATTCTGACTGAGACCTCCGTTTCTTCCGCCGCCTCCGTTCCCTAAGAAGGACCGGCGCTTCTTTTTTTGACCGCTGTCAAAAACTCCCCGCAGTGAGACCTTTGGATCCACTGCGGGGAGTTTTTGCATATGGGAGAACCTCTTTACGCCTCAGCTAACACTTTTCTCGCCTCACGGGCGACATAAAGCAAGTTCCCGTTTTCCGCTACATACCGGAGAGCCGACCTATATTTTCCCATTTCGCCCGCCTGCCGGTAAAAAACAGATAAAAGCTGCTGGATATTCACTTTCTCATACACAGACGATGCACGGGTAAAGCGCTGCAGAAGCTGGCCCTCACAGCCGCCGGAAGCCCCATTCATCACGCGCCGCCGAAGCTCCAGCAGATTCATCTGCCCACGGTACTGCCTCCCTATAGGAGTGTTTTCGGGAAATTTCACCACCAGCTCGTACGCGCTTTGAAAACTCTCTTCCGCCTCCTCCGTGCGCCCCAGGCTCAGAAGCATAGTACAGAGATTCATATGCAGTATGGGGAGGATAGAAGTCCCCGGGGCTCCCTCTTTTTCCCGGATAAGCTCCCGGCAGAGGCCGATCCCTTTTTCCGTCTCTCCCCGGGAATAATAACCCACTGCCAGATTGCTTTTTACTGTGACGCAGTAACGGCTGCGGCAGGCAAGACGGCGGAGCAGCCGCTCGTTTTCACGGATATAGGCGTCCGGGTCGCAGCGGTCAAACAGCGCAGCCCCTATTTTAGAAAGTTCCTTCACAGAAAGGCGGCGAATAAGGCCGGCAGCAAACAGCTCTACAATCAGAAGAAGCAGGAGAGTGGAAACAATACCAAGATAAGGAAAAGCGAAAAAAGCAACCGCCGCCAATGCTGCGGCCGTCAGCACCACCGCCGCCGCGGAGGAGAAAAAACACAAGGAAAGCAACTTCTTACCCCGACCTTTCCCAGGCGTTTCAGATGCGCCTGTAAACTTTTGCAAAAAAATATATTCTCTGCTTATACGTTTATGTAAACAGGTGCCGGAATTATCCGTCAGCACTTAAAGACCGTTCCCGCCATACCGTTTGGCTTCAGCACCTTTTGAGAACCCTAAAAAAGAAGTCCGCAGCCTTTCCGACCTTTTCACCGGGAATCCGTTCGTTCAGCCCATGGATCAGCCCTCTTTCCTCCTTGGAAAGCTCCATGGCCGAAAACCGCAGCACATTCTCGCTGATCCTGCAGTAATGCCTGGAATCGCTGCAGGCCATCATCATATAAGGCGCTGTGACCGCTTCGGGCCAGGTCTCCCCTATCGCGGAGCGCACCGTCTCCCACGCGGGGCCTTCCGAGGGCGAATACGGAGAAGCGTCGTTGCCCTGAAGGCACCGCACCTCAATATCCTCATCCCCAACGATCTTTTTCAGATATTCCGCACAGTATTCCATAGAATTGCCGCGGATAGGCCTTAAATTAGCGCACATTCTGGCCTTCGTAGGGATGGCGTTGAGCGCCCGGCTTCCTTCCGCCGCCGTAAAGCAGCAGGTGGTGCGCATCAGAGCGTTCAATTCGCCGCCGGAAGCCGTGCAGATCTTTTTCAGAAGAGGCAGAAAAAGCCACAGATTCGCAAAGATGATCTTCATGCCAAAGGAGGAATACCGGCCCAGCGTGTCAAACATATCCCTGGCCGCGGGGGTAAGCGCCGCCGGAAAGGGATGCTTCTCGATACGGCAGACCGCCCTGGAAAGGGCCGCCAGAGGCGTTTTTACGGGAGGAGCCGAGGTATGGCCGCCTTTGCTCTTTATGGAAAGCTCCACATCCATCTGGCCTTTTTCACATACGCCTACCACAGCCGTCTTTTCCTTTACGCCCGGGAAAGCCCCTTCGACCACGGCGCCCCCCTCGTCCAGCACCAGGGCGGGGCGTATTCCGCGCCTATAAAGCTCCTCCACAATAGCGGGAGCGCTGGGGCCCATGATCTCCTCATCGCCGGAAAAGGAGAAATATACGTCCCGTTCCGGAACGTACCCCTGTTCCAAAAGCGTTTCCGCTGCCTCCAAAATCCCGCAGAGGGTTCCCTTCGTATCCAGCGTTCCTCTGCCCCACAGGACACCCTCTTCATCTACTTCCCCGCTGAAAGGAGATTTTTTCCAGCCGGAGAGCTCCCCTGCCGGAACCACATCGTAGTGGGCCATCAGCACGGAAGGAGCCCCTGGATTTTTCCCTTTCCAGCGGTAGAGGATACCGCTTTTTCCGATCCGCTCCTTGGGGCAGGCAGCCGTTACACGAGGGTACAGCTCTTCCAAAAGTCTGCGGAAATCCTCAAAAGCCTGCTGATCCACTTCCTCCTCGTTTCGAGAAGAAACCGTGGGAATACGGACCATTCTGGCCAGATGCTCCACCGCCCGGCTGTGATCTATACCCGTTTCCTCTCCCGGCGTATTCGCTTCTCCCTTAGGCTTGAAAAGAGCCGCCCGGATCAGAACCGCCGCAGCCAAAACCAGAAGCACGCACAGGAGCCCCAGCAAAATCCACCCCATACTCTTTACACCTTCCCTTTCTTATAGAGGATCCTGGCCGCGCCGATGGCCACCAGCGCCCCCACCGGCACCAGCACGCTGACGGAAGAAGCCAGGGAAGGCACGATCAGGAACAGAGCGATCATGAACGCCAGGGGCGCCACGGCGACCTTCCAGTTCTTGGAGATATACACAACGCCCAGGCCGCCGAAAAGGGCCGGCAGAATCATTTTAAAAGCCGGCTTCAATACAGGGGATTCGAGGATCGGCGTGAGCTGCGAAAACAGAAGCACGCCCAAAGCCAGGATCAGGGTAGTGACGATAGAGGTGGTGGCGATCGCAATCGTGGAGATCACTTCTCCCTCTTCGCTTCCGGGCTTCACCTTGGCTGCTTCCATGGAATTGATCGCCGCCGGAGCCTTCAGGTTGGTGATATTGCCGGTCACGAAGGCCAGATAGGTGCCGCCGCTCCCCAGCATGGGCGCATAGG
>URRG01000154.1 GCA_900550095.1 uncultured Oscillospiraceae bacterium | reverse complement strand
GGAATGTCCCGCCGCTTGCCTTGAAAACAGCAAAGCAGGGAACCGTCTTGGGCTGTTCCCTGCCGGTTTGCGTGCGGGTATCAGTTCTACGCTGTTGGAAGAGGCCGTTCGCCTACAGCAGGATACTGACCGAGGCCGGACTCTTCAGGAACGCCGGAAAGAGGCGAAGCGTACGCCGTATCCCTCCAGGGAAAGACGGGAAAGGAGTTCGCCGGTTTCTGCATCCTCCATTTGCAGCCCCTCCGGCAGTGTCAAGGACACAGGGAAAGAGTTGAAGTTCTGAAAGATGTAATACGCTGCTCCTGTATCCGAGTTTATTCGGGTGTTCACAGTGACCTTTTCCGGCAGAGAGACAGGAGGCAGGAGTGAAAGCTCTTGAAACAGCGCCCCCAGGAAGTCCTCATAGAAGGCAGATTCCATGCGGCAGGCCACGTAGTAGGCCTTTCCTTTGCCAAAGGTATTTGCGGTAAGGGCCGGCAAGCCGGCATAAAAATCCTTTCCATATTCAGCCAGCGGTTTGGCGGTGGAAAGATGAATGAGATCGCAGAGGCTGTGGATCTCATAAGAGGGTTTCATACCGGGAAGACTGTGAGTGACCAGCGCCGTATTCCTATCCTGAGGATAGAGGGCGTCCGTTTCTTCACTGCGAAGGCCCAGAACCTCCATCATTCCCTCTCCGGGCATGCCCCCCAGGTAGCAGAGGTCGTTTTCGTCCACAATGCCGCTGAAACAGGACATGACCAGCGTTCCGCCCTCTTTTACAAACCGGCGGAGCTTTTCTCCGATCCCGGCCCGAAACATATACAGCATAGGCGCTATGAGCAGCTCATAGCCGGAAAGATCACTTTCCATATCCACCAGATCCACATTGACTCCTCTATGGAAGAAGGGGGCGTAAAAAGCCTCCAGTTCCTCCATATAGCCCTGATTGCCGTTGTGAAGGCCCTGCATCTGTTCGATAGCCCAGCGGTTTTCCACATCATAGAGAACAGCGGCTTTGGCGGGATACTCCGTTCCGCAGAGCTTGGGGCTCAGAGCCTGCAGGCGTCCGCCGACTGCGGATACCTCCCGGAAGACCCGGGTATCGCTTTTTCCGTAGTGATCCACTACAGCACCATGGAATTTTTCGGAACCGCCCCGTCCCTTTCTCCACTGGAAATATTGGACGCTGTCGGAGCCGTGGGCCACTGCCTGCAGGGAAGCGAGCATATGCATGCCCGGCCTTCTCAGCTTGCAAACGGACTGCCAGTTGGTGGCGCTGGGGGAGGACTCCATCATCAGCCAGGGTCTGCCCGGATGAATGGAGCGGATCATGTCGTGGGCCATGGCGGTGTGGATGGGTACGCTGTTTTCCCCTTCGCTGTGCCACAGGGGATAATTATCCCAGGAGAGCACGTCGCAGACATCCTTGAATTTATAATAGTTCAGGCCGCTGTAAAGTTCCATCATGTTGGTGGTCACAGGGATATCGGGGCATATTTCTCGGATTGGAGCTGCTTCTGCTTTCATGAAATCAACGGTCATATCTGTGGTGAAGCGTTTCCAGTCCAAAACCAGATTATGAATGCTGTGTTCTCCGTGCTCCGAGGGAGAATGCAGCTGGCTCCAATCTGTATAGGTGTGGCTCCAGAAGGCGGACCAGTAGGCCCGATTCAGGGCGTCGAGGGTTTTGTATTTTTTCTTCAGCCATTTCCGGAAGTTTTCCTGGCAGAGCTCACAGTGGCACTCTCCGCCGTATTCGTTAGAAATATGCCAGAGGATCACCGCAGGGTGGGCACCGAAACGCTTTGCCAAAGCCGTGTTGATATCATGCACCTTTTCCCGGTAGACGGGCGAGCTCAGGCAGTGGTTGTGCCTGCCGGAAAAGAGGATCCGCTCCCCGTCGCTCCCAACTCTGAGAACCTCCGGATATTTTTGGGCCATCCAGGAGGGCCTTGCCCCGGAGGGGGTGGCCAGCACGGTGTAAATTCCGTTGGCATAAAGCCGGTCTATAATGGCTTCCAGCCAATCGAAATCATAGCGGCCCTCTTGGGGCTCCAGGCGAATCCAGTCGAAGATGCCCAGGCTCATGGCATTGCAGCCGGCTTCCTTCATCAGGACAATGTCTTGTTCCAGAATGTCGGGGCGGTCCAGCCACTGGCCGGGGTTGTAATCCCCGCCGTGCAGAAGTGCGGGAAATTTTGGTGTGGTATGTTTCATAAACCTGTAAATCCTCCCTGTTGCAGAGGCCGCATCCTATTCACGCTCTCTGCGGTTTCTGTTTTTAAGGGTAAGCTTCTGTCAAATCCGGGCCACACCGGAATCACGGGCGGCTTTGGCGACAGCAGCGGCTACCTTGGGAACCACATTTTTATCCAGCGCACTGGGCAAAATATTTTCCTTGGAAAGTTCCTTTTCCGGGATGAAGTCTGCAATGGCCTTTGCGGCAGCTGCCTGCATTTCATCGTTGATGTCCCTGGCTCTGGCATCCAAAGCACCGCGGAATATACCGGGGAAAGCCAACACGTTGTTGATCTGGTTGGGGAAATCGCTCCGTCCGGTGCCTACCACGGCGGCGCCTGCGGCCAGGGCTTCATCCGGCATGATTTCGGGGGTGGGGTTGGCCATGGCGAAAATCATGGGATCCCGGTTCATAGTGCGGATCATATCCCCGGTCAGCATTTTAGGGGCGGAAACGCCCACAAAGAGATCCGTCCCCGGAAGCACATCCTTCAGAAGGCCTTTGCGCCGGCGGGGGTTGGTCTTTTCTGCCAGAGCGGCGTGGGCTTCGCTCAGTGAGGGATCGCCTGCTACCAGAGCGCCGTTTTTGTCGCACATAATGATATCCCGGAGGCCGATCTTCATAAGGAAAGTGGCGATGGCGGTCCCGGCGGCTCCGGCGCCGTTGATGACGGCCTTTGTTTCCTCCAGTTTCCGGCCGGTAAGGCGGCAGGCGTTGATGACGGCGGCGGCCACCACTACGGCGGTACCGTGCTGATCGTCGTGGAAAACGGGAATATCGCAGCATTCCTTCAAACGGCGTTCGATCTCAAAGCAGCGGGGGGCGGCGATATCCTCCAGATTGACGCCGCCGAAGCTGCCTGCCAGAAGGCTTATGGTGCGGACAATTTCATCCACGTCCTTAGAGCGGATACAGAGAGGGACGGCATCCACGCCGCCGAAAGCTTTGAAAAGAGCGCATTTTCCCTCCATAACGGGCATGCCTGCTTCCGGGCCGATATCGCCGAGCCCTAAAACGGCGGTTCCGTCTGTGACGACGGCCACAAGATTGGAACGCCGGGTTAACTCCCAGCTTTGGTTGGGATCTTTTTGAATTTCCAGGCAGGGCTGTGCGACCCCCGGGGTATATGCCAGGGAAAGATCTTCCCGTGTCTCCAGAGGGGCGCGGCAGACCATCTCCACTTTTCCCTTCCATTCCCGATGGAGGCGAAGGGATTCCGCTGCATAATCCATATTGTTCATTCCTCGCTTTTCAGTATTCTAGAAAATCATAGAGTCTAACAGAGAACCGCAGAAAACTGCGCGGCCTACCTGAGACAGACGGATAGAAAGTTTTTCCGATCCTTATCCAGTATACGGTTATTTTCGAGGAAGTGCAAGAGCCTGGGTCAAAGCTCCGGCGATTCCAGAGGAGAGGGAGAAAGATTTCCTGAAACAGGAGGGGTGAGGAATAGGGTGTGTTATAAAATGGATGTATCTATAATCCTGCAAAGCCATTATGAAAAAAGGCTACAGGGTTCTTGTTTCGGCAAAGAAAATTCGTCATATTTATTATATAGGATTACGTCATCACGTACTCGAAACGCACGGATTTCCTGTATCATACAGTAGGGTGATTTTTATGGGTATGAAGGAAGCTGTTGTGCGGCGGCTCTGCACAATATGCCAACAACGGAACATCGCACTCAATCAACTTGCCAATATTTCCGGCGTAACCCCTTCCACCATTTATAGCTTTATGCGGTCCGACCGAAAGGATATTGGAATTGTTACGCTCAAGAAGCTGTGCGACGGTTTGGAAATCTCCATGGAGGAGTTTTTCCATGATTCCAGTTTTGAAAGCCTGGGGCCGGAGCTGAAATAAATAGCCCCGCGCCGGAGCATTAACGGCGTAAAAAATCCGCCTTGCCGCCTCTGCGATTTTTCGCAGGGGCGGTTTTATTTGTAAATAGGGTTCGTTTCTGCTATGATATATACGGAAAAATACATTTAGAATGAGGCCGGATGTCCCGAAACGCGGAGAGCGCGTCCGGTTCCCTTCCGGCTTCAGATATACGCAGAAACGATATACATAGAAGGAGTGAAAATGCGATGGGGGAAAACACTATGACGAACAGGGAGGCGTCTTTCGTTTCACAGGAGGATATTCGTTCCTATCAGCAGGCCTATGAGGAGAGCCTTCACCTGAAGGCGATGGCCAATGCGCTTTCTAAAAATTCCATTCCGGCGGTGACGTTTGTTCAGGCGAGCACAGCCAAAAATCTGCGGAAATTTTCGATCGATATCCCAACCCTTCCAGTGACGAATCAAAAAAGCAGCGGCCGCTGCTGGGTGTTCGCTGGGCTGAACCTTCTGCGTGAGCGGGCGGCGAAAACGTATAATCTGAAAGAGTTTGAACTTTCACAGAATTACACGGCCTTCTGGGACAAATTTGAGAAAATCAATTTTTTCCTGGAATGCATGATCCGTTTGATCGACGTGCCGCGGGAAGACCGCCGCATGGGCTGGCTGCTGGGGCTTGGCATACAGGACGGCGGCCAGTGGGACATGCTGGCGGGTATTCTGGAAAAATACGGCGTTGTTCCCAAGGACGCCATGGCGGAAACCTACCAGAGCAGCAACACGGCAGATTTGAATCGCTTGATCAATACAAAGCTGCGGCAGTATACCCTTCGCCTGCGCACGCTTCGCGGGGATGGAGCGGAGGAAGGGGAGCTCCGCAGGGAAAAGAGAGAGATGCTCCGGGAGATGTACGGCTTCCTCTGCGCGAATCTGGGAGTTCCGCCCGCAAGGTTTGATTTTGAATATGTGGATAAGGATGGGAACTATCACGTGCTTCGCGACCAGACGCCGAAGGGGTTCATGGAAAGCTTTGCCGGCGATCTGGTGAAGGATTCGGTCAGCGTGATCCATTCCCCCACGGAGGATAAACCCTATTACGGCGCCTATACGGTGGAATACCTGGGAAGCGTCGTAGAGGGCAGGCCCATCCGGTATCTGAACCTGCCTATGGAGGAAATGAAGGAGCTGATCCTCCGCCAGCTGAAGGACGGGGATCCGGTTTGGTTCGGCAGCGACGTGGGAAAATACGGGGACAGGGACGCCGGCGTATGGGACGACGGGGCTTACGACTATGAAACGGCCTTCTGTATGGACTTTTCCATGACGAAGGGCCAGAGGCTGGAATACAGTGAAAGCGCCATGGATCACGCTATGGTGATTACAGGCGTGAATCTGGACGGGAACGGAACCCCCACCCGCTGGAAGATCCAGAACAGCTGGGGCGGCGAACATGGGGAAAAGGGATATTATCTTATGAGCGCCTCCTGGTTCGATACTTTTGTGTATCAGGCCGTTATTCTCAAAAAGTATCTTTCGCCTGCTCAGCTGGAAGCTTTGGAAAAAGAGCCGGTGAAGCTCAACCCCTGGGATCCGATGGGAGCGCTGGCAGACTGAGACCTCCTGCGCCCGCAGTTCCTGCCGCAGAAGGCGGCGAGAAAGCGCGTAGAACACCGAAAGGAGAATGTTTGCAGTTATGGATTTTAAGAACAGCCAATTTATGTTCCTGTTAGGAGGCATCGTGGGCGTCTTTGTGATCGCCCAATCCCTCTATTTTCTCATAAAGGCCCTCCGGCGGGGAAAGGCCCTGGGCATTACCGGTTCCGTCGTCAAGAAGACGATCTTTTCCAGCGCCGTGTTTGCGGTTTTGCCCTCTATATCTATTTTGATCGGGCTCATCGGACTCACAAGCGCCCTGGGGCTTCCTTTGCCCTGGATCCGCCTGAGCGTACTGGGGGCCGTCACCTATGA
>URRG01000153.1 GCA_900550095.1 uncultured Oscillospiraceae bacterium | reverse complement strand
CAGCTCGATGCGGTGCCCCATATATTTGATCTGAAAATCCTTTCTTCCGGCGAAAATCAGCTCTCCGTTTTCATCGTAGCGCCCCAGATCACCCGTCCGGTATACGGTCTCGGGGTAATGGAGGTTCAGCGGGTTCTGAACAAAGTGGGCGGCGTTCTGCTGGGGTGAGCGGTAATACCCCAGGGCCAGGGCTGTGCCTCTTACGCAGATTTCTCCCACGCTTTGGGTGTCCTCTCTGCTTACCCGGCGATTCTGCGGAGTAAGCAGAAAAACGTCTTCATTTGGGAAGGGCCTGCCGATGGGAATCCCGGCGGCATAGTCGCGGTTCTCCTCCAGAATATGATAGGTGCAGTTGCAGGTGATCTCTGTGGGGCCATATAGGTTGACAAACACGGCCTTCGGCAGATGCTGTTTCCAATTTTGAAGATGTTTATAGGGCATTACCTCGCCGCTGAAAAGAATTTTGCGCACCGTTTCCGGAGTTTTGTAATCGAGACCGTGAAAGGTGCTGATTAGGCAGAGGGCCGACACGGCCCAGATCATGGTGGTTACCCTGTGGACGCATAAAAAGTCGATCAGTTCGATGGGAGCCGAAAAGAGCCTTCGGGGGACGATCACCAGGGTGGCTCCTGTTTTCAAGGCGGAGTAAATGTCCTTCACAGATACATCGAAATCGAAGGGCGCTTGGTTTGCGATTCGGTCTTCCGCTGTGATGTGGAAAAGCTCTGTGAAGCAGCTGATAAAATCCAGAACACTGCGGTGGCTTACCAAGATCCCCTTTGGGATGCCGGTGGAGCCGGATGTGAAATTGATATAGAGCGGGTCGGTATCGATGGCTGCCTGGCGGAGAGCTTCGAGAGCTTTTTCATCTACGGGGGCAGATTTCAGGGCGCTGATGAGGAGAATTTCCGCTTCAGGGAAAATTTCCGCCGCATATGGCGCCAGTTCCGCAGTTGTCACTACCGTTCCGGCTTCCAAAACCTGCTGAATCTGCAACAGCCTTGCCCGAGGGAGCTCCGGATTTACCAGGCAGTAGGCCCCGCCGGCGTAAGCAATGCCCAAAAAGGCGCAAAGCGCATCCGTTCCCTTTTCCATAAACACGGGGATCGGCTCCCCTTTCTTGAGCTTTGCTGCAAGAAAACTGCCTGCCCGTCGGCTGCGTTCCAGCAGCTCTGCATAGGTGCAGCTACCGGCCTCATCTACAACGGCTTCTTTCTGCGGATATGTTTCCGCACTTTTTTCCAGATAGGTTAAAACAGTGTATGTCATAGCGTTTCCTCTTGCCAATAGGTATGGATTCGATCTGTTTGAGAAAGTCTTCGTATAAGGACTAATTTGATAACCTCCTTTCAGCCCTTCAGCCTGGTGCCGTCAGGCTGAGCCGGGCGGCCTGCACGGGAAAAGGGTATACATATGTCTGTCGCTGGCTGCGTGCTTATTCCGGTTTTCAGACATATTTCGCGGTTTGCGGTCTGATGACCCAAGCCTTGATTTTTACAATTGATGCGCAAATTTTGCATTTCTTTCCGGTTTAGCAGCCGGATACTTACTAGACAGCATAAGGTGCCGTAAAGTTTTCATCATTACAAGACTGTAATGCGTATGTCGGAATTGTAAGACTTTGTATCCTATATAACTATACGACTTTTTCATTATATCTAATTGTAGTATATATATCAACCCATAATACTAAATAAATCAGATAAAATTCCTCAGTGTATATAGTAAAATCATAATAAGGTGAAGCGATATGGAAAAGCAGGAATTTATAGACAGGCTCGTTGCCCTGAGGCTCAATAAAGGCGTATCCGCCCGGGATATGAGCCTTTCCATCGGGCAGAGCGCCGGATATATCAACAATATTGAAAACGGTATCAATCTTCCTTCTATGACCACTTTTTTCTATATCTGCGATTATCTGGGGGTCAGCCCCAAGGAGTTTTTTGAAACGGACGCGAAAAATCCCACGAAGCTGCATGAACTGCTTTCCGCTGCGGAGGGATTGGACGGAGAACTGCTGGATCATATTATTGCCCTGACGAAAGCGCTGAAATAAAATCTGTTAGGAAAGGCTGCAGCCGCGTTTGCCGGCTGCTTTTTTATTCTTTTTGCTCAGCGGGCGGGGGAGCTGAGAATGAGGCTTCAGCCTCCATGCTCTCCTCTTCTGTGTGCAGTATAAGATTGGTATTTTTCTGTTGACAGCCCGGCAGGCAATGTTCTATAGTTACAGTCAGAAGGATATTTCCCTCATGCTGTTCAGTCGCTGCCGGCGGGGAGGGGAAAACCTAATAGTTTACATTTTGCATTGCGGGGAAACCCGCAGATGAAAAAGAAAGGATGGCTGCATATGCTGAAGCAGGAAGGCAACGCTCTGATTCGCCGCTTTGACCGGGAACTGCTCCGGATCGAGCCCTGGGGAGAAAACAGTTTCCGTGTCCGGGCTACAAAGAACGGCGCA
Source organism: uncultured Oscillospiraceae bacterium (assembly GCA_900550095.1). Classification (GTDB taxonomy): domain Bacteria; phylum Bacillota; class Clostridia; order Oscillospirales; family Acutalibacteraceae; genus UMGS1264. Next base: position 3,608 of record URRG01000153.1, on the reverse strand, counting down.
ATGCTGGATAATGAGGATTTTGCTCTGGAGAAGGTTCCGGAGGTCCCTGCAAAAATCGAGATCAACGGAACGAGAGCTTCCATTGTAAACGGCAAGCTCCGCTGCGAGGTGTTCCCTTCGGGTAAAATTCGTTTTCTGAACCAGAAGGGAGAAATCCTTTTGGAAGAATACGACCGCAACCGCTTCCGCGAGGAAGATGAAGGCTTCAACAGCGCTTTGGAGATCTTTCCCCGCACTTTCACCCCAAACCGTGGAACGGAGAATTTCCGCCTTGCCGTGCGCTTCGAGGCCAGCGAGGGAGAAAAGCTCTTCGGCATGGGGCAGTACCAGCAGCCCTGGCTGGATCTGAAGGGCTGCATTGTGGAACTGGCACAGAGAAATTCCCAGGCCAGCGTGCCCTTCCTGCTTTCCAATAAGGGATATGGCATGCTGTGGAACAATCCCGCCGTGGGCCAGGTGACCTTCGGCAAAAACCTGACGGAATGGATCGCGGAATCCACCCGCCAGATGGATTACTGGATCACCGCCGGAGATACGCCTGCGGAAATTGAAGAATCCTATACCGGCGTGGCAGGCCGCGCGCCTATGATGCCGGAGTGGGCCACTGGCTTCTGGCAGTGCAAGCTGCGCTACCAGACACAGGACGAGCTCATGAATATTGCCAGGGAATATAAGAAGCGCGGGCTCCCCATTTCTGTGATCGTCATCGATTATTTCCACTGGCCCCATCAGGGCGATTGGCGCTTTGACCCGGAATTCTGGCCGGATCCGGTGGGAATGGTAAAGGAACTGAAGGAAATGGGCATTGAGCTTATGGTCTCCATCTGGCCCACTGTAGAGGCCGGAAGCGAGAACTACAGGGAAATGCTGGAAAAGGGCTATCTGATCGCCTCTGAAACGGGAAGCCGTATGACGCAGCTGGGCAACGCCTGCTTCGCGGATATGACCAACCCGGAGGCCCGGGAATATATCTGGGGGAAGATTCGCGACAATTATTACAAATACGGCATCAAGGTTTTCTGGCTGGATGAAGCCGAGCCGGAGATGACCGCTTATGATTACAGCAATTTCCGCTATCACAGAGGCGCGGATCTGGAGATCGGCAACCTCTATCCCAGAGAATATGCGAAGATGGCCTATGAGGGCATGGAAAAGGAGGGCCAGGAAAATATCCTGAACCTGCTGCGGTGCGCCTGGGCGGGCAGCCAGAAATACGGCGCTCTCGTATGGAGCGGCGACATCGATTCCAGCTTCCGTTCCCTCAGGAGCCAGTTTGCGGCAGGCCTGAATATGGGCATCGCAGGCATTCCATGGTGGACGACGGATATCGGCGGCTTCCATGGCGGCAATATCAACGATCCTGCCTTTAAGGAGTGCCTGACCAGATGGTTCCAGTTCGGCGCTTTCTCCCCTGTGTTCCGCCTGCACGGAGACCGCGAGCCCCATAAGAAACCCCTGACGGGCGTGGGCGGCGGCGCGATGCCCAGCGGCGCGGATAATGAGGTCTGGACCTATGGTGAAGAGGTCTATGCGATCTGCAAGAAATACCTGTTCCTGCGGGAAAAGATGCGCCCCTATATTCTGGATGTGATGAAGGAAGCCCACGAGAAGGGCGCTCCCGCTATGCGGACCCTCTTCTGGAACTTCCCCGAGGATAAGAAGAGCTGGGAGGTTTCTGATGAATTCTGCCTGGGCGGCGATATCCTGGTGGCGCCTGTTCTGTATGAGAACCAGAGAAGCCGGGAAGTATACCTGCCCGCCGGCGTGAACTGGAGAGATCTGAATTCCGGGAGGATCCTGGAGGGCGGCAATACCTATACGGTGGATGCGCCCATCGATACCATTCCTGTGTTTATCCGGGAAGGGAAGCTCCCCGAGGTTACGTTCTGAAATAGCAGATCGGCACAGCCGCAGACTCAGACTTAGAAACCGCGGAAGGTGAAAAGAAAAATCTGTGTGCAGGGTACAGGGGCTTTGAGGCTCCCTTCCCGATCACAGCGGGCGGCATTCGGAAAACCGGATGCCGCTCTTTTTTCCCTTTTACCCCTGCGGGGGTCCGGTGTGAAAGAGCGGCCCGGCATATATACCGAATATGGTGCTTTCAATAGATGGATCCGGTATGGAATGGGAAAGAGGATTCTATAAAAGGAGAGAAGAGAATGACCTTTGAGGAAAAAAGCAAAAAAGCCCCCGACGCTGGGGAAAAGGTAGGGAAAACACCAACACCTCTGCCGGAAAAGCTCGAGGCGGTCTTCATAGACCGTGACGGAACCATGTGTGAAAGCGCCGCCATCGAGTATCCCTGGCAGTTTTCTCCCCTGCCGGGCCTTGAGAATATGCTGGGGGATATCCGCTCCACCGGCGCCAAGCTTTTTGCCTTTACCAATCAATCCTGCATCGCAAGGGGCAAGGACAGAGGTTATGACTTTGCAGGGGAATTCCGGGAATGGGGCTTTGACGATTGGTTTATCTGCCCTCATGATGAAGAGGACGGCTGCTCCTGCCGGAAGCCCGCTCCGGGTCTTCTGGAAGAGGCCCGGGAAAAATACGGCCTCCGCATGGAAAACTGCTTTGTGATCGGCGACCGATGGAGCGATATGCTTCCCGGGGGCCGGATGGGCTGCAGGCTGCTTCTGGTGCTCACCGGGCGCGGCAGGGAAGCTTTGGCGGAGGATCGGGAAAAATGGAAGGAATATGAGCCTGATTTTGTGGCTCCCACCCTGCGGGAGGCGGCCCTTTGGCTGAAGGAGCGCTATGGGGCGAAGGCAGCCGAAAAAACCGGGGGAACCGAAGAAACGGCTGAAGTGGAGCAAGCGGGGAAAAAGGAGGAAGAGCTCCCCGAAACATTGCCCCGGGATCCTTTTATCCTCCTGAGCTACGTAAACACCAAAATGCGGGACGAAGGCTGGGATCTGGAAACTTTCTGCCAGGAGACGGGAGCTCCCCGGAATACTCTTTGCGCTGCCCTTGCAGTGATCGGCTATGCATACGAAGAAGAGCTTCGCCGCTTTGTGTGAGGGAGTCTGTGAGTCCTCTGCAGCGTGTGGGGCGGCAGGCTTTGGCAGGTAAAAATAAAACGGCGTTGAAAGAAGCCCTCTTTCCAGAATGATGGAAAGAGGGCTTCAGGTATATACGGGATACGGGGCCTTTCTCCTTCTGGAGGATTCCGGACAGCGGCAGGGCTCCCGCCGAAATTTGGATATCGAATCCGAATATTTGAGGCGCTTTCCGCATACAGATGGGTAAACGAACTTGGGGAGGCGTCGCCGTTGAAAGGCATTGTAGAAGAGCGCGCCGTGGAGCTGGGCGAGTATATCGTCGAGCATAAAGCCACTGTCCGCACTGCGGCAAAGCAATTTGGCATCAGCAAGAGCACAGTTCATAAGGATGTGGCCCAGAGGCTGAAATACATAGATCTGCAATTATACCGGAAAGTGAAACGTATTTTAGAGGTAAACAAGGCCCAGCGGCATATCCGCGGCGGCAATGCAACGAGGGATAAATACCGCGAGGAAGCGCGTAAAAGGGAGACAGCTGCTTCGTGTGCATCGCGCACGAAAAACAAAACCGGCCGCCCAGAAGGGAAGCCGGTTCCGCAGATTTGAAAA